>JBCCIM010000114.1 GCA_039111535.1 Bacteroidota bacterium
AAGCACCCACCGCTCATCGCCACGCATTTGGTGGACATCCGCGCACTAAATTGCTTATAACGAATGAATCTTTGCTAGCTACTATATTTTCTGCTCCCGTTGACCCCGAACAAGGGATGTTGAATGCCGAAGGACTATATTTCCTTCAACCTAGTCCTCTTTATGCCACCAGTTGGTGCGCGGGCCCATATGGAGTTGGATGGTTTTTAGTTCGCAGAACTCGTCGAGCGTGAAGCGGCCCAGCTCTCTGCCTTGTCCACTTTCTTTGTATCCGCCAAAAGGCAGTTCCGGGTAGCCGTCCATGTAGGAGTTGATCCAGATGGTGCCGGCGCGGACGTTGCGGGCAACCTGGAAGGCGTGGTCTATATTGCGCGTCCAGACGCCGGCTGATAAACCGTAAAGCGAATCGTTGGCAATGCGCACGGCATCATCTACTGTGTCAAACTCGATGATCGAAAGTACAGGGCCAAAGATTTCGTTTTTGGCGATATCCATGTCCGGCGACACATCTGTGAATACTGTTGGCTCGATGAAGCGACCGTTTTTAGATTCCATGGCTTTGCCACCGAGCTTCAATTGTGCGCCACCAGCTTTGCCGGCATCGATGTACTCAAAAATTTTATCGTACTGGTTGTCGTTGATGATGGCGCCCACCTTGGTTGCCTCATCAAGCGGATCACCGACTGGCACTGTCTTGGCGCGTTCCACTACTTGCTTGATGAACTGGTCCGCAATGGAGCTCTGCACGAGAAGCCGGCTGCCGGCATTACAGCATTCGCCCATATTGAAGTAGGCGCCAAACACAACAGCATCCAACGCTGCTTCGAGGTCTGCATCTGCAAACACAATCTGCGGGTTTTTACCTCCCAGCTCCAGGGAGACCTTTTTCAGGTTGCCCTGTGAAGCGGCTACGATTTTCTTTCCTACAGCCGTGGATCCCGTGAAAGAGATCATGTCGATGTCAGGGTGTTCAGCGATGCGCGCGCCGGCCGGGGCACCAAATCCGGTTACGATGTTGACAACGCCAGCAGGGAAACCCACTTCCTGTAGAATGTTACCAAGTCGTAGTGTGGTGCCCGGTGTCAGTTCACTTGGCTTGATCACAGCCGTACAGCCAGTGGCCAGTGCAAAAGGCAGTTTCTGACTGATAATGAGGAGCGGGAAATTCCAGGGCGTGATCATGCCCACGACCCCAATGGGTTCACGAAGCACCATCCCCAACATGTCGGGGCCCAGGGTATTGTATGTGTCGCCATACGTGTGACGTGCAAGTGTTGCTGCATACTCCCACAGATCTGCTGTACCCATCATTTCGCCGCGGGCCTGCGCAACGGGTTTGCCGCTCTCGAGTGCTTCGATACGCGCCAAGTCATCTGCATCTTCCCGAATAATTTCGCCGACACGGTGGAGCAAGCGCGCCCGGTCTGCGCCTTTCATCAAGCGCCAGGTACTGTCTTCAAAGGCAGTTTTTGCTGCAGCGACAGCGGCATCGACATCCGCTACGCCGGCGCGAGGATACGTGCCTACCTTAATACCGTGTCCGGGGCTGTCACGATGATAGCGATCACCGCTCTGCGCCTCAACCCAGTCGCCGGCGATTAACATCTGATAAGAAACTGGTTCTTTTGGGAGATTGGGCATAAGTAGACGGATTCCTGTAGGTGTATGACTGCTTGACGATATAGTGGTACTGCAAAAAAGGTGCGGGGTTTTGCTGGATTTCTGCAGGTAAATAAAAATACTTACTGTCCCTTGAAAACCGGAGGGCGTTTTTCTTTGAACGAAGCTACGCCTTCAATTGCATCTTCTGTAAACCGGGCAAAGCCAGACGCCAACGCTTCCAGTTGGAAGCCCGAACTGCCGGCCGCGTTGCCATCAATAAGTTGCTTGGTCATTTGTACTGCCAGGGGGCCATTGTTACAAATGGCGGATGCCATATTTTGGGCGTGTTGTTCGAGTGTGTCCGTATCAACAACTTCGTTAACCAGGCCCCACGAAGCGGCCTGTTCTGCTGAGATACGCATGCCGGTGAAAACCATCTGCTTGGCGCGGGCTGCACCGACAAGTGCTGGTAACCGGTTTGTGCCACCCCAGCCTGGTACAATGCCAAGCTGCACCTCGGGCAGGGCAAGCTGCACATGATTCGCGGCAAGCCGTATATCAGCAGCGAGGGCCAGTTCAAGTCCACCGCCGAATGTGTAGCCATTGAGCACCGCAATGGTTGGCACCCGTAGCCGCGCCAGTAGATCGAAAATGCGGTGTCCTTCGGTGATCCAGTTGCGCCACATCGCCACAGCGTCCAGATCAGCCCAGGCATGGATGTCTGCACCCACGCAGAATGATCGGTCGCCGGCACCTTTTATCAAGAGTACCCGGATATCAGCATCGCGAGAAAGCGCGAGGAGGTGCTGTTCCATTTGTAAGAGCATCTCCACTGTCAATGCATTCAGTTTCTCTGGTCGGTTAAGCGTAAGTGTGGCAATAGGGCCGGCTTTGTCCAGTTCAATGGGCATAACGTTCTTTGATTGGGTGGTAAGCCTGCTGGCTAAACAACTTTGCCTGCTCTAATAATGGCGGCTCCTTTTTCACCGACCATGATAGAGGGGGCTTGCGTATTGCCACTGATCAAAGTGGGCATAATCGAAGCGTCAATCACCCGCAGGCCATTCATGCCATGTACGCGGAGCTGTGTATCAACAACAGCCATGTCATCACTGCCCATTTTGCATGAGCCAACCGGGTGGTAATCCGTTTTCGACCATTTACGGATGTAGTCTTTGATTTCTTCATCCGACTGGTTTTCGATACCGGGCATCAGTTCTCTTTTAATAAAAGGCTTGAATGCCGGCGAATTCAGGATTTTACGTCCCCACTTAAAACCAGCAATAGAGATTTTCCAATCATAGGGATCGTCCAGGAAGTTGGGGTCAATATTCGGCGCATCCAACGGGTTTGATGACTTAAGTGTCACCGAGCCGATGCTCTTTGGTCTCAGGTTGCAAGTGTTAATTGTGATGCCGTGCCCCTTGATCCGCTTTCTGCCGTGATCGACAACGTAGGCAGGCAGGCAGTGGATCTGGATGTCTGGAGAGCGGACATCTATGCCGCTAAACTCTTTGCTGTAGACGAAGCAGCCGGCTTCAGCAACACAGGCGGTTACCGGACCTGTTTTGTATAGCAAATACTGGATGCCATGCCGCACGGCTTTGTCCCAGCGATCCTCACCGTTATAACTAAGCGGCTGGCTACACTCTGCAGCAATGTAGACATCCATGTGATCCTGAAAATTCTTACCTACACCCGGCAGGTTGTGGACAACATCGATACCAAGTGCTTTTAATTCATCTGCGGGTCCAATACCAGACAGTAGCAGGAGCTTTGGCGAGTTTGCCGCGCCGCCGCTCAGGATCACTTCCCGGTTTGCATAAAGAGACAGTTTTTCTTTGTTGTTGCGGAAGTACTCGATGCCTACAGCTCTGTTGTTTTCTGTAAGCACCCGCGTAGCCATGGCCCGTGTAATAACCGTCAGGTTTTTTCTGTTTCTTGCCGGCTTTAGAAATGCCGTTGCAGCGCTTTCTCTTTTGACATCGCGCTGCGTGACCTGGTAGAAGCTGACACCTTCTTGTTTGGCACCGTTGTGATCTGGGGTGTAAGGAATGCCGGCTTCTTGTGCTGATCGCACAAACGCACGGGTAAGCTGGTTGGACTGGGTCTGGTCTGCTACATTAAGCGGACCTCCGCTGCCATGGAATTCATCTACAAACCGCTCATTGTTTTCCGATTTTTTGAAGTAGGGCAATACGCCGTCGTATCCCCAGCCTTCATTGCCGAGATCCCGCCATTCATCGTAATCCAGCCGGTGACCGCGGATGTAAATCATTGCATTGATCGACGTGCTGCCGCCAAGCGTTCTACCCTGAGGGTAATGCATTTTTCGGTTGTTGACTTGCGGTTGTGGGACCGTTTGAAATCCCCAGTTTACGTCATCACCGGTGAGCTTGGTGAAGCCGGCAGGCATATGGATCAGCGGGTTGGAATCTTTTCCACCTGCTTCCAGGATGGCAACAGATACGTTGGGGTCTTCGCTGAGCCGGTTGGCTACGGCACATCCAGCTGCGCCGGCGCCAACAACGATGTAATCGTATGTAGCATTTTTATTGGAAGGCATGGCGTGTAATGGTTTGGGTGGATACGCTCAACATGCTGGTGTTGGCATGCTGGTTTATGCAAGCTTGAGGTTCATCGGCTCAGGTTGGTACAACCTGGGGTCCATGAGTTTGAGGTTTTCGCTTACCTGCAGGGGAATGGCCGCCTGCCCCAGGATGTCTTTCTCAAGATCTACCCCAGGTGCAATTTCTACAACGTTGAGGCCTTGCGCTGTAAGCCTGATTACGCACCGTTCAGTGACGTAGGTTACCTGCTGTCCTGTTGCTGTGGCGCGTTTGCCGCTAAATGATATTTGCTCAACCGCAGGCACAAATTTACTGACCTTGCCTTCTTGCAAAATCGAAATTTTTCCGTCGTCAACAGAAAGCTTGAGCCCGGCTGCGGTAAAGTAGCCGCTGAAAACAATGTTTTTCGCGTGCGCCGTGATGTCGACAAACCCGCCCACGCCGGCGGTTACGTGTGGCTTGGCTGACAGGCGAGATACGTTGACGTTGCCATGCTGGTCAATCTGCATGAAAGACAGGAAGCTTTTGTCAAAACCGCCGCCCTGGAAGTAGGTGAACTGATCTGGGGAAGGTACAATGGCCTGGGCATTGGCTGCACAGCCAAACTGAAAGCCCAGTAGCGGCACACCGCCTACTGCACCTTGCTCAATTACCCAAGTGACCGCGTCGTTCAATCCTTCTTCCAGTAACACACGCGGGACCAGTGCCGAGATGCCAAATCCGAGGTTGACAGCTTCTCCAGCCAACAGCTCCATGGCCGCGCGACGCGCAATTACTTTGTCTGCATTCCACGGGGCCCGGTCGAACGTATGGCTGGGTCGGCGGATGATACCGCTGATCGCCGGGTCAAACTGCGTTTGTGTTGTCTGCATCTGATCCGGCGCTTCGACAATGTAATCGACCAGCACACTCGGCACGCGCACTTGCTGCGGAGGAATAGAATCGGCTGCCACCACACGTTTGACCTGTGCGATTACGATGCCACCGTTGTTTCTGGCGGCCAGCGCCTGGTCGTACACGCCAAGGTACCCGCCTTCATGCTCCATCGAAATATTGCCCCGCTCATCAGCCGTTGTGCCCCGAATAATGGTCACGTCAACAGAAACAGAGCGGAAGTACAGCCATTCCTGGTTGTCAAACGTCACCCGTTCAACCAGGTCTTCGGTGGTTTTGTCATTCATGCGCCCGCCTTCATGTTGCGGGTCGAGGTAGGTGTCCATGCCAACCTGCGTTAACACACCTGGCCGTTTGGCAGCTGCTTCCCTGTGCATGTGAAAAATGATACCGCTCGGGAAGTTGTACGCCTCTACTTCGTTGGCATAAATCATTTGCCAAATTTGGGGCGATGGCATGGATGAAGGTCCACTGGGTAAAGAGCCGGCTACCACGCGTTTTAACAGGCCCGGTTTTGCAATATGATCGATGCCGTCAATCCCATACATATCGCCGGCAGCTATGGGGTGCAGCGTGGTTAGCGCGGTAGGCTGCTGTGTTTGAGCAAAGCGTTCGCCGATAGCTTTTAATACCGCATCGGGGCAACCCAGGCCGCTGGACGAACTGACAGAAACTGTTGCGCCATCCGGAATGAGGGCTGCTGCTGCTGCTGCAGAAATTACTTTAGCATTCATATGCCGAGCCCGGTCAATGGGCATCTAGGGTGGTTATTAATTTGTTTGGTTGCGCTGTTCACGGCCTGCTAATATTGCACCTGTACAGCTTTGCCAGTTTGTGTTGATTCCAGCACCGCCAGCGCAACGGCCAACGACTTGATACCGTCTTCTCCGGTTGCCCAGGGGGCGCCTTCACTTTTTGCCGCTTTGTTAAACGCCTGCACAGCATGCGCATAGAGATTTTCAGGTGCCGGCAAAGCAACTTCTTCTCTTTCTCCGCCGCGCTGCAAATAAATTTTGCCAATGGGTGCCTGCGTCATCACATCTTCAGCATGCAGGGAGCCCGTTGTGCCGTGAACCTGAAAGCCTGTATTGGTGTGGCCAATGGTAAATGCATCGTGGAACTGCGCAATTGCACCGTTTTTGAATCGCATCACGCCCATTACTGCATCTTCAATTTCACCAGCGCCCATGCCTTGTTGCGCAGAGAGCGCGGTGACTTCGATTACTTCGTCATTCAGTACGTAGCGCATGGTGTCTGTGTCGTGTACGGTGATGTCCATGATGACGCCGGCGCCTGTTTTAGGATCTCTGATGCGCCACCCCTGGAGGTGTTCAGGGAGAAACACCGCATGGAATACCCGTACAGCCAACGGCTTTCCGATAGCGCCATCCATAATCATTTGGCGCATGGTGCGGTGGGTGACTGCATTACGCAAATGGTGATTGGTGCCCATCACCACACCCGCTGCATGGCATGCAGCTACCATTTCTTTTGCATCATCAAGGACCAGAGCAAGCGGCTTTTCGCACAGCACATGTTTGCCGGCTTTTGCAGCCGCAAGGGTCTCAGCCTTGTGTTTTTCGTTGGTTGTACTGATGTAGACAATGTCCACCTCCGGGTCTGCCAGCAGGGCGTCAACCGAATGGTAAGCCCGCGGAATGCCGTTCGCAGCTGCATACTGCTTGCCGCGCTCCTCACTTGAACTCATCACGGCAACAACTTTGCTATCTGTTTGCGCATTGATGGCAGGAATCATCCATTCTTTTGCGATGGTACTGGCGCCGATGAGGCCCCAGCCGAGGGTTGTTTTTCCTTCTGGCATGGTTGGCAGTATTGTTTTTAGATCGATCTAAAATAGGATGGAATAATCTACAGACTATCCAGCACGAATTCAAGCGCTGGTACTTTCCCGCACAACGAGATGCGGTTTTAAGACGGATCGCAGGTGGTCTCGGTCGGGATTTTGAAGCCGGTTAAGCAGTAAAGAGGTAGCAGCTTCGCCTATTTCCTGCGGTTTGATGGCTATAGTGGTGAGGGCCGGCCGAACAAGGGCGGCGTCTGCAATGTCATCAAATCCGATAATCGAAAAATCGATACCGGGTGTCAGATTTCGAGCCTGCAAGCCCAGCATGGCGCCAAATGCAACCACATCATTAAAGCACACGGCAGCGGTTGGCGGGTCTGGTTGATCCAGCAGGTAGGTAAGTGCATCAAAGCCTCCCTGTCGCGAAACGGGACTGGTAACGGAGAGGGTGGGGTCGAAAGCAAGGTTGTGTCGTTGGAGTGCTTCCTGGTAGCCTGTTTGTCGCTCGTTTCTGGCGGATGAATCGCTCACGCCGCCCAGGAAGGCAATACGTGTATGGCCTTTCGACACCAGGTGATCTACTGCCATGGAGGCGCCAAGGATATTATCTGCGCCGGCATAATCAATGGTGCTACCCTCAATGTAGCGCGCGACGAGCACAACCGGAATTTGCCACTGCTTGAGCGTTTGAATCGTATTGGATGTACTTCCCTGGGCTGGGCAAATAACAATACCGTCGACCATATGGCCACTGAGGACACGCAGCAACCGGTCTTGTTTATCCAGGTTGTCGCGTGAATTGCACAACATGACGGTGTAGTCCAGGTTTTCCAGTGCAGCTTCAATACACACGGCCAACTCAGCGAAGAAGGGATTGGTTATATCAGTTACGACCAGCCCGATGGTGTGAGATTTTTGTGCCCTTAGATTGGCAGCGGCACGATTGTACACGTACCCTAACGCTTCCATGGACGCCAGCACTTGTTGCCGTGTTTTGTCTGCGACAAGTTTACTGCCACGCAAAACGAGTGATGCAGTTGCCCGCGAAACGCCGGCATGCTCCGCAACGTCCAGTAACGTAACTTTTCTGGGCTTTTTTTTGTTTGGCAAGGTTGGCGCGGGTTAAAAGTATCAGGCGGTTCTGAGTTAGCAAGACTGCTAAGGACCCAGGTGATCTGTGGAAGATATAGTATGGCCTGGACTTTTGTAGTTCAAGGGCTTTTCCTGGTCAATCGTATCTGCCAGGCCCTTGTCGCGCGTATCGGTTACTGATCTGTCTGAGGAGGAGGAGCTTTGTCTATTGCGGCCAAAAGTACATCCGAACGGATAGGCTTGGTGACAAAATCGTTCATGCCGGCTTCGTAGCAGTTTTTCTGATCTTCCGGCGTAACATTGGCTGTTACAGCGATGATGTAGGGCCGCTCGGAGCCAAATTTGTCGCGAATGGAGCGTGTGGCCGAGATACCATCCATTATTGGCATCTGGATGTCCATTAATACGAGATCGTAGGCTTTCGATTTAAACGCTTCAAGTGCCTCCTGGCCATTGATAGCAGTGTCAGCTACATAGCCGTGTTGTGCAAGTATGCGGAGGGCTACTTTCTGATTAATCAGGTTGTCTTCAACCAGTAGAATTTTTCTGGTTTTCTGCTGTAGGTCAGTGTCCGGTGCTGTTTCAGTGACAACAGATGGGGTTTCGCTGTATGTATTCTGTCCGGAAAACAGCACATCAAAGCTACTTGACAGTTCTGCTACTCTTGGCTTTTGGGCACGTACGTCAAAAGCAGTATGCAAGGGAGTTTACCTTTTGATCTGGTGCAAGGGGGTTACATCTCTGGATTATGCAGCACGAAAACGTGATACCTTATGTTGGTTATCAACCAAAATTACGCCGGCTTTAATGCAAAAAACATCGTGGAATATAAGGGTTTGCTGCAATAATACCGGTTATGCTGACGTCCTGAGACCTGGAAAGGGTTTTATTATTAATTGAATGTCTGCCATGTTGCAGTGTAAGCAAACGCAAACGTAAGTCGTTTAACGGGTGAAAACGTACTTTGTGGCTTGATTATCTGGAAAAAATTTCCGCAACCTGGTTCTTGTTAATCCTCATTACTGTTGGACACACTCTCAGAGAGAAGCGCAAATAAGTTTGGGAATTTCAGAAGGAGAAAGGCAATAAAAAAACCCGTGGCAAGGGCACACGGGTTTTAATCGTTCAAACGGGAAGCGGTAATTTATACTTCTACAATACCAAACATGGAACCATCGGGGGCACCAAGTACAGCAAAGTGTACCGTGGATGGCTCGCGCATATGGGTTGGTGGGACATGGATGGTGCCCCCCAGTTCTTTGGTTTTCTTTGCTGATTCCGGGACGTTGGCTACACCTATGTAAGGGAGCCAATTGGAAACGGCATCTTCCCCTGCGGCAGCCGGCATCTGGATCGCACCGGCAACCGGTTGGTCGCCGTGCTGGAACATCCAGTACGTATCAGGCGGGTCTTGCATTTCCATTGATCCAATCGACCAGCCGACTAAGGCTGTGTAATAGCTTTTCGCTTTTTCGATGTCGGTGCTCATTAATTCGTGCCAATTAAAGAGACCAACAGCAGGAGCCGGCGGGGTGAAAGATTCGTCAGACGTTTCTGTGTAAGGAGAAAAGTATGCTCCGGTTGGGTCCGCCAGGACAGCTGTTCTGCCAACATTGGGAATATCAAAAGGGGGGACTGCAACGGTGCCAGCAGCATGCTCTGTTGATTTACAGGCGGCATCCACATCATCTACGGAAATGTATGAAATCCAGTGTGAAGGAACGCCGTGTGCTGGATCTAACCCAACAACACCACCAATTGTAGTATCATCGTGTTTGAACATGGTATAGTCGCCAATTGCTTCTCCCATGTGGGCCACTTCGAGATCCCAGCCAAAGATGCGCTGGTAAAATTTGGTTGACTCTTCTGGCGTGTTTGACATCAAGTCGTGCCAAACAAATTGTCCGGGTTGGATGTGCGCGCTCATAGACAGGTTTACGTTATGTAGGTGGTTTTGATATATGTGCAATATATGTTATTCACTTCTTTGAGTCAACCGGCAAAGGCTGGACATTTAGCGCGCTGGAAACTAAAATAACGGGGGTTACGTCTTCTCGTTTTTTCAGCCGTCATTTGGCTGATCATCAAATCGGACTATCACGTTGTACTACAAAGACCGCATTGTTTGGATAACTGGTGCTTCATCGGGTATTGGCGCTGCATTGGCGCAGGAACTCAGCCGGCAGGGATCTACCATCATTCTTTCCGCCAGAAACATCAAAAAGCTGGAAGAAGTGCGGCAAACCCTCGATGATCCGGCGCGCCATGAAGTGCTCCCCCTTGATTTGACGAATATTACATCGCTGGAAGGGAAAGCCAAAGAAGCCGTCGGGTATTATGGCCGGGTAGACTTTTTGATAAACAATGGCGGCGTTAGCCAGCGGTCTCTTGCAATCGAAACAGACATCGAAACAGATCGGAAACTGATCGAGACCAATTACCTGGGCCCCGTTGCGCTTACCAAGGCACTTTTGCCGTCCATGTTGTCGCTCAACAAAGGGCATATTGTTGTCGTCAGCAGCCTGACCGGCAAATTTGGGACACCGCTCAGATCCGGGTATGCGGCGTCCAAACACGCGTTGCATGGCTTTTTTGATGCCTTGCGTGCAGAAATGTGGCGAGAAGGTATTGCGGTAACGCTTGTTTGTCCGGGATACATCAAAACAGACATTTCGATAAATGCAATGACCGGTGATGGGACGCCGCAAGGGACGATGGATAAAGGCCAGGCCAACGGGATGTCGCCGGAGGTGCTGGCGCGTAAAATTCTGCGTGCCGTTGAAGGAGGGAAAAACGAGGTGTATCTGGGCGGATTTGAGCGCTTTGGCGTGTATATAAAACGGTTTTTTCCAGACCTGTTTTGCCGCATGATTCGCAATGCAAGCGTAACGGGTTAAGTGCCAAAGCTGCGTTCGGTTGTGTTTGATTTGGTATAGTGATAGCTTGGGGAAACCACCTGTAGCCCCCCTGGCGTAATGAAAAATCTACAATACCTGTGTGGCGTATGCCTGCTCGTTTTGGCCGGCGTTGATGGATGTGCCCCCGTTACCGCACCTGAAGCCGCGGCTCCCAATCTCCTCTTTGTCATCACCGATGATCAGCGGTTCGACATGATGGGCAACATGAACGCGGATCTGCACACGCCGATGATGGATTGGCTGGCTGAAAATGGCGTCCGATTTGAGCAGGCTTTTGTTACCACACCCATTTGCGCGGCAAGCCGGGCCAGCCTGTTGGCAGGTGTTGTAGAGCGTACCCATCGGTATACGTTTATCACCCCGCCGCTGGCCGATTCATTTGCAAACAGCAGCTATCCGGCGCTCCTAAAACGCGCCGGGTACCAGACGGCCCACATCGGGAAGTTTGGCGTCAACCTACACGAAGGGGCGGCTGATGCTATGTTTACGGTTTTCGAACCGCTACATCGCAATCCCTATTTTAAGGAGCAGTCCGATGGGTCTGTTCGACACCTGACAGATATTACCGCGGATCGGGCGATTGCTTTTCTTGATTCAGCAGTAGCTGGTCCTTTTGCGCTTACCCTGAGTTTCAATGCGCCGCATGCAGAGGATAGCGACGAACGCCAGTTTATTTGGCCTGCTGCGATGGATACGCTGTATGAAGACCTTGAAATAGCCACTCCTCCGCTTGCTGCGCCGGCATTTCACGACGCATTGCCGCAGTTTTTGCGCGATCCCGAAATCAACATGAACCGGTATCGCTGGTTCTGGCGGTTTGATAACCCACAAAAAGCCAGCGATATGACCAAAGGATACTACCGCATGATCAGCGGGGTTGATGCCGCGTTGGCACGGGTAATGGACAAGCTGGAAGCGCTGGATGTTGCCGATAATACAGTGATAGTGCTTATGGGAGACAACGGGTATTTCCTTGGAGAGCGTGGTTATGCCGGCAAGTGGTTGGCGCTTGAACCGTCTATTCGCGTGCCTTTGCTCCTGTATGATCCACGCAACGATTCATACGCAGGTCTTCGGCCAACTGCCATGGCGCTGAACATCGACGTAGCTCCAACTCTGCTGGATTTGGCTGGCATTGCTATTCCCGCTTCCATGCAAGGACACAGTCTGCTACCTTTGCTTGACGACAACGTCGGTGATACCTGGCGTACAGATTTTTTCATCGAGCACCTCATGGACCACAAACAAATTGTGAAACACGAAGGCGTTCGGGGCGAGAAATTTAAGTACACCCGGTACTTTGAGCTGGATCCGGTATACGAAGAGCTGTACAACTTAGCCAACGATTCGCTAGAGCAACACAATCTTGCGGATAATCCGGACTATGCTCAGGTACTGAAAGCCATGCGCACGCGTACCGATGAACTCCGAGATCGGTACGGCGGCTTCTTTCGGCTTCATAACATGCAGCCTTAATCATAAGGGCAATGCCAAGCAGTTTTCCCTCTTTTACACAATTGAAAATCCCCGTACATCAGGGAATGCCTGACGTACGGGGATTTAAGATTGCTCAGCTCACCTGCTGGAGGTTTTTTGTTAGAATGACACCTTGATGTTGTCGATATATACCTTTTTCTCCCCTTTCTCTCCTTTTACGATAAAGCGAATCTGGGTATCAGCGCTGGCATAAGAAGATATATCAAACAATCTGTTTTTTTGAGAGCTGTCGGAACCCTCTTTAAACGTGTAAAGGCGTGTCCAATTTTTGCCTCCATTGTCCGATATCTCGACATGAAGATTTGATTCTTCGAGATCTTTTCTACGATAATCAAAGCTAAACGTGGCTGTTGATACACCGGCGAGATTAACCGCGCGTTGAATGCCCCGCTCCTTTTTTGCTGTATCGATTTCCAGACAATTTCCATCTGCACATTTTGAGGAGTCCTCAACTTCGATTTTGCCCTTTTTTGCACCATCTCCTTCACCAATCTCTACCCAGTTACTGGCCCAGTTTTGGGAGCCGTCATTGCCGTCAAATGCTTTCTTATCAAACGTGTCCAGTACATAACCAGTGCTTGGTTGTTCGCCTGTATCCTCAGGTAAATGGTCATTAGCAGGGTCATCAGCGGCTGTTTCTCTGGTGAGGAGGGCATGCACATCTAGCGCTTTGGCAGTTGTAAGCACAGGAGTGCCTACCACATTGTTTTTCGCTGACGCTTTTAGCGCATTTGCAACGGTTGAGGCGTGTGCATTGGGATTGCTGCCGAGGTAACGGGCAACCGCGCCTGTCACATGCGGTGCAGCGTAAGAAGTCCCGCTCGCCAGAATACTCTCGAACGCGTGCGTTTCTTCTATAATGTGAGATAATGACACGATACTTTCACCAGGCGCGAGGATATCAACTACGTCGCCGAAATTGGAGAAAGGTGCAAAGGTGTTGGTTGCGTCATACGCGCCAACCGTAATGACATCGGTAACATGTGCCGGCGAATAGGTTGCGGCGTTTTGCCCGTCGTTTCCGGCTGCTGCTACATAGATTACGCCTTCCTGAATGGAAGCTTCGATGGCTTCGTCAAGAATGTTGTAGCTGCTGGTGCCAATGTCTACACCAAGGCTCATGTTAACTACAATCGGCCAGTCGGGGTTGGCTTGCTTGGCCCGGGTTACGTAATCAACGGCTGCCAGCAGGGTTGTTACATCAGTTCGGCCTTCATCAGTTAATACCTTCAGGCTATGGATTTTAACACCCGGTGCAATACCCACAACGCCATGCAGATTTTTTTCGGCGCCGATGGTACCGGCAACGTGTGTGCCGTGTCCCGATTCGTCATACGGATTGCCGTCATCACCGGGGTCAAATCCAGACATGTCCTCTGCATCATCTTCTTCCCATAGTTCATCCTCATCTTCATCAAAGAGCATGGTGAAGTCTTTTTTCTCAACATAGTTCAGGTCATCAAGCCATGAAGCTGTCATTGCGCCTGAGTCAAGGATGTAGACATGCACCGGCTGATCGCGGTTATAGTCAACGGAGAACATCTCGAAAAAAGACGGGACAGGGGTGTTAATCTGCGAGATCCCCCATGGTGTGATTTCGTTGTCATACCATTGTCCACTTGTGAACCCAAGATCAGAAGTTGTGATTTCAATATCAGGCTCAGCAAACAGAATTTCGTGATCATCACTGATTTCGTCGAGGAAACTGTCGAGGTAGACACTCTCCATGGCGATAGAAATACCAAGATGCGCGCCGTCGATATGAACTTTAAGTCTGATGGCCTGAATAAAGCTTTCCAGGGCGTCGATGTATGCCTCTGCGGTAACATCATGTGCAGCGAGAAGCGATGCCATCGTGTTGAAATCGTCAATTTCAGCTGCGCCAATGCCTTCCGTAAGTAGTGTGGCTTCTGTGATATTGAATTCTGCCAGTAAAGCATCTGTAATCTGGCCATTATAGCGCGACAGGACGCGTCGGGTCACATCATATCGTGATAATATACGCCTTGTGACGTCATACCGGTTCAAAATTCGCCGGGTGACATCGTACTCATTCAGCACCCGCTTCGTAATACCATAGCCATTAAGGACGCGCCGTGTAATGCCGTACTCTTCAAGAATTCTATTGGTAACTTCATAACGGTTGAGAACACGCGGTGTGATGCCGTCTGCCTCGTACTGATTCAGGGCCAGGAAAAGGTTTGTGTACTCGCTACCTGATTTGCCGGCCTGTCCGGGCGAAATTTTGCGTGCGCCATCAAGCAAGGCCGGGTGTCTAAGCTTGTTGTGCACTGTTGAAACTGGGGCGGGGTCTCGAGGTGATGTATTAAAGTCTGTATCTTCATCAAGGGCAGAGAATGAGTCACATCCTTGAAGCAAGGCCGGGCTTAAAAAGAGTAGGCCAATGATCAAAAACGTAGCCCATTTTGAAGAGGGGGCACGGTTCTGCATATATATCCAGGCAAAATTAAACGGGGGAGGATAAGCCTGAATGGGTGTCAGCAATCCTTGGTGGAGTGAGTGCTAGTTATTGGGATAATCAAAGATTGTACCAATGCAGAAATAGGCGCTGGTGTTTGTTTTAGCGCGGATGCGCTAACTGAATTGCAACGACGGCGGGAGAAAAGTAATGAACGGAGGTTGGGCCATAAGAAAAAGCCGACCCCTTGAAGGCCGGCTTTTGTCCAGAAAAAAATTTTGTCCGCTTTACTGCTTTACATACCGTTTCTCAGTTGCCGGCATATCATAAAACGCATTGATGAGGCGGGCATAAGCATAGCTAGCCCGATTCTCGCCTTCCCATGTTGCCGGCCACCAGTCCACTTCTTCGGAAGAAACGTTTTCGCTTGCGGAAGCATACGTAGCTTCCTCTACATCAGAAGACCAGGTCCCAATAGCCTCCATCTTGGCGCCCCGCTCATAGGGATTGATGCGCAGCTTGATTTTCATGGTACTGCGTTGGCCAATGTCCGTTACCCCGGTCTCAATCGTGCGTGTAACTTCATTTGCATCTTCAATCGCGAATCCCTGAGCCGGCAGCCACTGTTGCAGGTCGTTAAACAAGTCCTCAACAGATTTGTCCGAAATAAGATCTACGCGGTTTGCACCTTTGGGGATTTCTGCGTCAAAGCCTTCGGGCAGATTTGCCGGTACGGAACAGGCAGAAACAAGCAGCGCAAACGCTGCTAACAACAAAATTGATTTGGGATACCGCATAACGCTTGCAAATAGGTGGTTGGTTGTCAAAATATTAACGCTATTGGGATATAAGATCCAGTCCGTTGGATGTAAAATCTATCTACAATTTGTTAAGAACTGGTTATTGAAGCAAGTTAAGGACCAGGAAAGCACACAAAATGGCTGGTTCTTTTGTTGTGCCGCTACTTCATGTCAACACTGCTTTCCTCGCTTCATTGCTGCAGGACATCCTCCCAGGCGCGCCATTTTGTATATCCAATTTTGGGTGGACTCCCATCGGGCTGGAGGCCGTGGGTGTTAGGTAATGCTTCCAGGATGGGTTGTCCGTCGCGATAGATGTTCAAGAATTGTGTGGCTGCATAAAAGAGTGCGTCGGCTGTTTCGCTTGCATAAAAGAAGTGCGCGTCGGTTTCGAACGCCCCGCAGGTCATTTTACCTGCCGCCCAGGTATAGCGCGGCCGGATGTTTTCTCTTGCAAGCTCAGCTTCAAGATCAATTTTCAAGCACAACGTCGACGTACTTGCTGGACGTTTGATTTGTATGCCAAGGCCTGCCGGATAAGTATCTGGTTTCAGCAAGGAATACTTTTCAAGGTATGGGCCGGGGGCGTCACCTGCTTCTATTGGTTGAAGGAGGGTGACAAATACCTCATAGTCTCCAGTTTTATAGTGGCTTGATTGCGTCTGGTAGATCGCGCGTTCGTCCTGAAAGTGCCGGCGCTCTGCATAATGGCCGGCATCTTTGGCATAGATGTCGAGAAACCGTACCAACAGATGTGTGTCGACCGGTAGGGCCTCATTTCTGATGGAGTCGATGGAGGTTACAAAATACTGTGGCCCCTCTGCGATGATATTACGGGTGTGCCAGAGGTTGGTGTAAGTATAAAAGTCGGATACCCTGCTCTGGATCGCATCTACTACGATAAACGCATTGTCTTCTTTCAGGTAGGTGATGATCCTGTCCCATGTATATCCCATCTGGTCATCCTGGAGGCGCGTGCGGCTCATTTCTACATCGTCGAAGGTGGCAAAGTCTATTTTTTGCGTACGCACGGGACGGTAGGCGCCAGAATTGTGGAGAAAGTTTGCGACCGATTGGTTAACATCCCGTTTGTTTTTTCGAACCACGAGCTTGTTTTGGTAATAATCTGCCCGGAACTGGCCAAACGGTCCGCTGGGCAGCCCCGAACGGTATCCACTGCTGTGCAGGAGTACGCTTCCATTCGACATTAAGAGGGCAATGTCGTTTTCGTCTGCCTGCCCATGGTGCATTTTTTCTTCTTCCACCGTGAGCGTATTGCGCAGATAATTGCGGTGTACGATGCCGCCATCTCCTTCGTCACGATAATTGAGTAGCATGTAGGTGCTTGTTGCATCCCATCCGTCTCTGAATACAATTTTTTTCCCTGCAATATCTTCCAGGACTTCCTGGCTGCCGGAAGTGGGTTTTTGAGGGATGATAGACTCGTCTGCCCACCGGTAGGCGAGTGCCAGGTGTGATGCAGCCCCGACGCCATAGCGGCCGGCTTCCACGGCGCGCGCAAAGAGTTTATCTGCGATCCACTTCATCTCCGGATCCTGGTACACGGCGGCATACTTCTCAAAAATGGCAATGAATCGGTCCCATGAAGGATTCCAGTTTGAGTCGCCAAATGCCGGCAAGGTGTGCGCAGGTGTAAACATGCGCTTGAAGTATTCTGCGTAGTAGCGAATGATTGGCATCCGGAAGAAGGCCTCTTCTTGCCCGGTGATTTCTGCATACGAGAATACAGACGTGAGCCATACCGCCTGGTACCCTGATGCATCTTCTACTTCCCATTCATCCAGGTTGTCTGCCGCGATGATTTCTGCCATTTTTTTCCACTTGCCGGCCTGCTCGTGGTCCGGTATGGCAAGGGCACCATAATACCATCCTTCTGCGCGTAGCATGGCCCGGTTGTGGGCACCCCATTCAGGGAAGTGAAATTGAAAATCGAGGCTATGTGAGAGGTCGCGTTCAATGATAACCCTCATTTCTTCTGACAGTACATCGCTGGTTGCGATGCGGAGATACGCACGTGAATAAGGCGGCAGGAAGAAAAAGTTTGAAAGGGCAGGTACGCCATTGCTGTATTCAACGCGGGTTGTGTAGTAGTCTTCAGGGTAAGCATCGCGCAGTGTGCCGTATTCAGCCAACAAAGTTGCAGCGCGCTCGGCATAGAAACGCTCTTCGGTTTCTTCGTACAAAAAACCAAGTACATCAGCAAGGTATATGGGGTGTGACGGAGAATTGTACCCCCATAATACGCTAGGGTCAACCCTGTCTTTCCATCGTTCGATGATCGCTGGATTATTGGTCCATCCATCATCAGCGGCCTTTTTGATGTAGGCCATGTAGTCGGATTTCTGCGCATGCGTCCCTTGAGTTGTGCAGGTTGCAGCGAGCAAAAGTCCAATCAGAATGGCCCTGGATATGGGAGAAAAGGATAGCATTTTTTGTAGGAGATTTTTGTACGTTCTTTTGCGCGAGTCATCTCATATGCAGACAGATCACAAGCAACTGCCATGAAAATAGCGAAAAAGCAGTGGACATTGTTGGGAAAGCACAGGTTGTGGGTAGTGGCCATGGTTGGTTGTTGCATCGCATTGGGGATGCTACTGGCCAATCCAGAAGGGCCGGCGGCTGAGCGGGACAAAGATGGTGACGACGCGCTTTCACTGGTGTCTGAGCGCAAGCGGAAGATGCAGGGGACGATGCGTATGGATGCGCCTGATGCCTTTGCGACATACCATCGTAACATCCGCACAAAACAGGGCGCGTCGGCTCCTGATTACCCACCCAACTATCGGGTTGAAGCCCTGCATCAGGCAGAGGTATTAAAAGCCGGCAACAGACAGCGTATTGCCTCGCAGGTCGAATGGACAGAACGGGGGCCTGCAAATGTGTCAGGCCGTGCCAGGGCCGTCCTGGTTGACCCTGATGATGAAACGCACCGCACCTGGTTTGTGGGATCAGCAAGTGGTGGCGTATGGAAAACGGAAGACGCCGGCGAAAACTGGCGGGAATTGACGCGTGACGTGCCCAATCTGGCCACAACAACGCTCGCAATGTCGGCTGCTAATCCTGATTTGATCTATGCCGGCACGGGCGAAGGATTTGGCTCTTTTGCGTTTGTTTATGGAGAAGGGATCTGGAAATCAGCAGACAAGGGGGAATCATGGGAGCAATTGACGAGCACAGCAGACGATATCCGATTCACCAATACCCTACGCCTTGCTGTTGATCCGTCCAATCCGATGCTGCTACTTGCTGCTACCTCAACCGGACTTCGGGGCGCTGCCGCTGAAGCATCATACCTGATGCGGAGTAGCGATGGTGGCGTGACCTGGCAAGCGGTTTACCAGTCACCCAACAGGGTTGAGCAAGTGCTTGCACATCCAGGTAATTTCGACATTTTATATGCATCGGTAAACAGCCGGGGCGTGTTGAAGTCCATTGATGGTGGCATGAGCTGGACTGAGATTTTTGAGCCTTTTTACCAGGTTGGGCGGATGGAGTTGGCTATTGCGCCGTCAAATCCGGAGGTAGTATACGTTTCTGCTGAAGCCGGCTTTTTTGATGGTACGTTGTTTATGTCCCGTGATGCAGGTGTTACATGGGAGATTTTAGACCAGCAAGATACTACGCCGCCCAATTGGCTGGGTGACCTGGGCTGGTACAGCAATGCAATTGCTGTAGACCCTGAAGATGAATCCCGCGTTTTTGTCGCCGGCCTGGATATTTATCAGCTCGATTTAAAAGATGTGTTCTTCGACCAGGGCCATATTGACGAAGTGATTGAAGTTGATCCGACAAACCTGTTCAAGCTGGATCTGGTGGTAAATGCACCGTCAACCGCCTACAGGTTGGGGCGCGTTCCTGGTATTTCCAGCGCTGAATTTACTGAGGTCGAAATTCGCTGGGGCCCCGGGAAGTCGCAGAAAGTACACCGCTTTATTGAAAAATGGGTGGGCGAATATGTTGACTACATTGACCTACCGTTTGAGGTGTGGGATGTGAAGAACAACCGGCAGCTGATGGCCGCTTTTGAAGATGAAGACCAGGATAGGCTTTGGGATATCGCTGACGCGCTCGTAAATGCATCTGAACGCATTTTTGTGATCAATGAACCCTATAGTGCAACAGCCCCCCACATCCCAACAACATTGAATGCTTTTGAACGCGCGCAGTATGTGGTCACCGTCACAAGAGAAAGCGATGATGAGATCCAGCACGGACCTTTCCCGGAGGCGTCTATTCGCATTGTGCCTGACATTCGCACATACCGCGAGGCTGATGTTGAACAACTGACGGCTGGATATGATGAAGACCCGATATTGGCAAAGGGGGTGCACGTAGACCATCACCAGGTGCTTTTTGTACCCTCCGCAACCCCCGGTGCCCCGCCCATGTTATTGAACGCCAACGATGGGGGGATTGCCGTTTCGTATGACATGGGGCAAACCTTTACCCAGACCGGCGACACCTTTTCGCAACTCTATGATGGAATTGGCACCCGGCGAAGACCCCTTGCCGGCTTAAATACAACCCAATTTTATGGGGTTGACAAAATGAATGGTGCAGACCGCTATGTCGGCGGGACGCAGGACAACGGGAGTTGGGTTTCTCCAGGCTTGCAGAACAACGAAGAGCCATGGGCCCTGGCACCCAGCGGCGATGGATTCGAAGCCATATGGCACTATACAAATCCAGATAGAATCATTCAGTCTTCGCAATTTAATCAGATGTTTCGAAGCGAAGACAGGGGCCTTACCTGGCAAAACATTACACCGCCGGGTAACTCTGTATTCCTGACGCGTCTAGCCAAATCTAACCAGAACCCCAACCTGATTTTTGCTAATACACCCTCTGGTGTTGTGCGTTCAAATGACTTCGGTACAACCTGGTCGCGCATCGATCTGGTAAACATTTGGCCTGTTGGCGCAAACTCGGTTGTGCGCATTTCGCTCGCTACACCAAACATTGTTTGGGCCGGCGCTACTTTTGGCGGGACCATCCCGCTGTTTGTTTCTCAAGATGCCGGCGTTTCATTTAGTCCTGTGCTTACCAGTGCAGAAGCTGACCTGGGGCCAATCACCAACATTGCAACGCACCCGCTGGAACCTCAGACGGCTTTTGCCCTCTTTTCGATGGCGGGGACACCCAAAATAATGAAGACCAGCGATCTTGGGGCTTCGTGGGAAGAGCTCTCCGGGTTTGGAGCAAATGGTG
>JBCCIM010000115.1 GCA_039111535.1 Bacteroidota bacterium
CTCAAGTACAGCTCGCGCTGTATCACACCCAATATCCTGAAGTTTCTTGAGAGTTTCCGCATCGAGTTCATCTGCAAATTCAGAAATCTCGATATCTTCTTCATCGTCAGAAATTTCACGATAGATATCAATCTCGTATCCGGTGAGCGCTGCCGCAAGTCGGATATTGATGCCTCCCCGCCCAATAGCCTGGCTTACCTCATCAGCACGTACAACTACTTTTGCACGTGGAGGCTCCAGTTTATCGTTCACGGTGACTGCAACCGGTTTTGCCGGCGACAGGGCGCGTTTGATGAGCTCATGTGAATCGTCTGTCCACTCAAGCACATCAATATTCTCATTGCCCAATTCACGCACAACGGCATGAATACGAACACCCTTCATGCCCACACAGGCACCAACGGGGTCAATTCGGTCGTCGTGGCTAAGCACAGCAACCTTTGCGCGGTCACCAGGCTCACGGACAATTTTTTTAATTTCTACAATGCCGTCATAAATCTCAGGCACTTCCAGCTCAAACAGACGCTCCATAAACACGGGCGCTGCACGGCTGATTATTACTTGCGGGTTGCTCCCTGTATCGCGGCGTACTTCGTGTACAACAGCCCGGAGCATATCGCCCTTCCGGTAGCGATCCTTGTAAATCTGCTCATCTTTTGAGAGCAACAATTCCACTTTATTGTGGATGACAAGAACTTCGCGCCGGCGAATCTGATAAATTTCTCCAACCACCACCTCCCCAATCAATTCCTGGTAGGTCTTGTGGATGTTGTCTTTTTCGATGTCCCTGATGCGCTGGCTAAACGTCTGCCGTGCAGTCATGACAGCCCGCCGGCCAAAGTCCAAAATATTGATCTCGCTGGCAACTTCATCCCCTACTTCAAAATCCTCGTCGATTAATACCGCGTCTACAAGCTCAATCTGCGTCACTGGATCCTCAAGATCAAGGTTCTCTACCACTTCGCGGATATGTAATACCTGAATGTCGCCATTGTCAGGGTTAAAAATAATTTCAAACGATTCGTCTGAACCGTAACGTTTACGAATCATAGCGCGAAAGACATCCTCCACAATGAGTTGGAGGTTGTCTCGCTCTATTCCTTTCTCTCTTGCAATTTCAGCAAACGAAGAAACAAGATTCGTGCTCTGCATATGTATGCGCCTTTTTTACAGTAAACCCCGGGGAGAACGTACTGCCTGCCCTACCAGGGTAACAAAACTTTTGATTCGACTATATCGGAAAATGCAATATGCTGGGACTCCTTGTTGGCAAAGGTTAATTCAACATGGTCGTCTCCAACTGCTGTCAAAACACCTTTCAGTGTTTTAACCCCTTCTGCATGTTCATATTTTACTTTTAATTTGCGGTCAACGTGCTTTTTGTATTGCCGTAGCTGCACAAGCGGGCGATCCGCACCGGGTGAAGACACATCAAGCTTGTACTTGCCATCAATAAAGTCTTCTGTGTCGAGCATGAAGCTAATTTCGCGGCTATACTTAACCAACGCATCAACGCCAATGCCGGCATCCCCGTCTATAAATACTTCAACAACACGAGACCCGCGCACGCCGCGCACAGACACAGCAACGAGGAAATGACTGGCATCAGTCAATACATTTTCAGCAATCGCGAAAACGCGCTGCTCCAACGTATCAAAGTTCTCTACAGTCAACTGATTCATCGTTTTATTGAAAAAGCCCGGCCAAAACTGGACGGGCACGAATTAATGCTAACGCTCGCAAAATAAAAAAGGGCGGCCTACGCCCCCCTAAGCTCAACGCTTGCACCCGCAATCCTGCCTCACACGCTATCCAATTATGCTCCGGCTGCCTACAAACGCGGGTACTTTTTATTGGTTCCAGCTATAAACCTTCCACCCATACATCTTTAAGTATATGATTAAACAAGGGTTGGCCGGCGCTCTGTCTCCTTGGTCTCTTTGTAATCCAGCATGTAATGCAACCCCCTGCTTTCACGGCGCATTTTAGCGCTACGGATTATCAAGGAGGCCACTGCAATCATGTTACGCAACTCACAAAGGCCTGATGAAACGCGCGATCTCCGGTAGAAATCTTCCGTTTCTTCGAACAACAACTGGGTTCGACGCAGCGCACGGTCGAGTCGCAAGCTGGAGCGGACAATCCCTACATAGTTCCACATGATACGGCGCAGTTCTTCTTTGTTGTGCGAGATCAAAACCCATTCTTGCGGCCTTTCTGTGCCGCTCTCATCCCATTCTGGCACACTGGAATTCCAGTTGATGTCTTTCACTATGCGCCGCGCCTCTGCCTGGGCCCTGTGACTGAACACGAGCGCTTCCAACAGCGAGTTACTTGCCAGACGATTGGCGCCGTGCAATCCTGTACAGGTTACTTCACCGCATGCAAAGAGCCGATTGAGCGACGTACGTCCGATTGCGTCGGTTTGCACGCCACCACACTGATAGTGGGCCGCCGGCACAACCGGAATCGGGTCCTGGGTAATATCTATCCCAAATTTCTTGCAGGTATTATAAATATTGGGGAAATGGCTGTGAATCATCGACGACGCTGCATGTGATATATCAAGCAGCACATAGTCCTCTCCGCGCTGTTTAAGCTGGTCATCTATGGCACGCGCTACAATATCGCGCGGTGCAAGCTCACCACGCGTATCGTATTGTTGCATAAACCGTTCGCCGGCCTGGTTCAGCAGAATCCCCCCTTCTCCGCGCACGGCTTCAGAAATCAAAAACGAGTTTGCGTCCGGATGAAAAAGGCTTGTCGGGTGAAACTGGACAAACTCCATGTTTGCGATACGGGCTTTGGCCCGGTACGCCATGGCCGTACCATCTCCCGTGGCGATAGACGGGTTCGTGGTATGCAGGTAAACGTGCCCGGAGCCGCCTGTTGCAAGCAATGTTACCTTCGCCAGCAGCGTTTCAACGCTTCCATTTATTTCATTAAGCACATACGCGCCATAACATGTGATGTCCGGACTTAAGCGCGTCACATGCCGGCCCAGGTGGTGGTCCGTTAACAATTCAAGTGCAAAGTGATGCTCAAAGATCTGAATATTCGGGTGATCTGCCACGCCCTTCAACAAAGCACGCTCCACTTCTCGGCCCGTGGTATCAGCGGCGTGTACAATTCTGTTCTCTGAATGCCCGCCTTCGCGGCCCAGATGGAGATCGCCATCGTTTTCACGCGTAAATTGGGCACCTAGCTCCATCAATTCGCGCACCCGCTCGGGCCCTTCTTTTACGACGATTTCCACCGCCCGCTCATCGCACAAGCCGGCGCCGGCAATGAGGGTATCCTGGATGTGCTTCTCGACGGAATCCGACGCGTCCATTACGGCGGCAATGCCACCCTGCGCGTAGTTGGTGTTAGATTCTGCCCGCTCTTTCTTGGTGACAATTGCTACGGTGCCGGCTTCAGCAACTTTCAAGGCATATGAAAGCCCCGCGATGCCACTGCCGATGACGAGAAAATCAAAGCGCGCGGTCATATCAGCTATGTACCCTCAGACAGTTTTGCGCGCACAGTGGCGCCGTGTGCGCATAGACTTCCCTAACAGATTCTGTGCGTTCAGCTATCAGGTGGGTTGTTGCGCCTGCTGAAGCAAAAACGCCTTGATAAATACCTCAAGGTCGCCATCCATCACAGTTTGTATATCCGGTATTTTGGTTTCGGTCCGGTGGTCATTGACCATAGTATACGGCTGGAAAACATAGGAGCGAATCTGGCTACCCCATTCAATTTTCTTTTTCGAGCCTTCACGTTCACTCTTGGCGGCTTCCTGGATGTCGCGCTCCAGTTGATAAAGCCGGCTCTTCAACATCGTCATCGCGCGCTCCTTGTTCTGCAACTGGCTACGCTCTTCGGTACACTCTGCCACAACACGCGGCTGGTCTCCATTTGAGAGTTTGCCCGTCCAGATATAGCGCACACCCGTTTCCACCTTGTTCACATTCTGTCCCCCTTTGCCTCCAGAACGGAATGTTTGGAGCTCAACATCATCAGGGCTGATCTCGATTTCGATGTTGTCATCAATTTCGGGATAAACAAAGACACTGCAAAACGACGTATGTCGGCGACCACTGGAATCAAATGGCGAAATGCGGACGAGGCGATGTACGCCAGATTCTGACTGCAAATAGCCAAACGCATAGGCGCCTTTGAAATGGAGCGTGGCACTTTTAATGCCGGCTCCCTCACCGGGCTGGTATTCAAGCATGGAGACATCATAGTTCTCCCGCTCACCCCATCGCGTATACATGCGAAGCAGCATCTCTGCCCAGTCCTGGCTTTCGGTACCACCAGCCCCCGGATGTATGGTCAGGATGGCGTTGCGATTATCATCAGGCCCCTGCAACATGTTGCGAAACTCGAGTGATTCGAGCTTTCGCTGCAATGTCGCCGCTTCAGCTTGAATTTCATCTTGCAACCCCTCTTCACCTTCGCTGGCAAGCTCAATAAGCGTCTCTACATCTTCCGACTTACCCTTGAGATCATTCCAGGCATCAATCCATTGCTGTTCCAGCGCAAGTTCTTTTTCAACCTCTTTTGCTACAGAAGGATTGTTCCAGAAATTGGGGTCCATGCGCTGCTCATTCAGGCCGGCTATTTTCTCTCTTCTATGGGCCGAGTCAAAGATAGCCTCCGAGCGTCACAACACGCTCTAACAGGCTACGAATATCATCTGATGTTCTATGCATGGTAACAGATTAAATTTCAGGCTACAACCTGGGGTTTGTAGAGCCGCAATGCAGGCACAAGCTGTGCGAGTTGCGTTCCTACCAGCCCACCGAGAATACCCAGCAGGCCGCCAATCAAAAGGGTCATCACAACGACAAGCGCGCCGGGTAAGTTTCCCAGTATCTGTCCCGTCACGTGGGTCATCTCACCTACAGGGGCAGACGCTACAACAAAATTGAAGAGCACCAGTAATCCCCAACCGGCTGCTACACTTAGTCCTCCCCAAAGCCAGCCGTTGTATTGGGTCATTAACCCGTATAAAACGCCGGCAAGTAACGTCCACTCCCATCCCAGGAACAGGTGCAACAGCAATGCGAACGCAGTGCAAATAATGACTTTCATAAAGATGGTGGATTAAAGGTCAGTTGTGCCTGGAAAACTAAAACCTGTCTCTGTTGATCTTCGTTTCCCCAGATAAAGCCTAGTTGCCAGATGTCACCATTCGCTGGATGATCGGGCGAATGCGACCAGACGACTCCCCTTGTAAATGGCGGTTCAACGCGGTCACAACGTAGTCATCAAAAATTGGCTCAAGTGCCTGCACAATGGCAAAGCGCACCGGTTCACTTGGGCTGTTCACTTTGCCTACAATGTATTGCGCAATACTTCCCCGTGCATCCGGATTGTATTGTGCAATTCCGGAAAGCGCCTCAATGGCTGCAATTTGAATGCTTTCACGATTTTCTGATGCCATCCGGGCCTGCAAGTATGGGATTCCCTCAATTGCATTGATGCGGCCATATGCGTCAATCATAGCCGTTTCGACGGTATTGTCCCACGAGACGACATCAAACAGCGGGCGCATTTCCTGCACAGCCTGCAGCGGCTCTACATCCGCATAAATACGAATCGCTTCTGCTGTAACAACATACGAATTGTCATTGATTGCGGAGGCAAGGGCTTGTTTCAGTTGCTCGTCGTTGGTCTGCGCAAGCGTTGCGAGGGCCTGCTTGCGCACACCAGACTCGCGGTCACCGGTGACAGCCTTGAGCAGAAACGGGCGAACAACTTCGTCTTTACCGTACATATCCAATGCTGCTGCTGCTGCTTCGCGCACAAATGCTGCGTCATCTGATTGGAGTACGTGCAGTAAAACATTGCGCACATTGGCGTTTTCTGGCTGATCGGCCAGTGCCACTACGGCATCGTATCGGCCGGCAGGTTCATCGTCGTAACGGGCCTGGTTCTGCCATTCCACAATACTCTTTTTTACGTTAATTTCAGCCGGCAGCCAATCGCCGCGATCAAACCGTACAAACGAAATATCGCCGGCAATCGCAAAACGAAACGTTGTATCCTGCGTCGCTACCCGATATCGGGATACCCAGGGCGCAGCATTCGGCACGTTCACCTCAATGTCAACATCAAAAGCAAACAATCCTACCCGCGCACTATCCTGCACCTGCGCAACATCTATCTCATAGACACCACGTGATGCGTCAAATCGATGTGACACATTCAAGACCGGGTGTCCTGGCCGGCGGTACCACTGCTGAAAAAATCCACCAAGTCCTTTTCCAGATGCCTGCTCCATCGCACGCTGCAAGGCATCGATGGTGACTTCTTTATACGCATTTGCCGTCAAGTATTGCCGCACACCGCGCCACCAGACATCATTACCCAACTCATACCGCAACTGGTGTAATACCAGCGCAGCTTTTTCGTAGGTATGCCGATCGTACATGTCGTAAGGATTGCCATAGCCATGCCATATGATGGGCCGCATCAACGTTTGCGCCTGCCCGAAATAGGCTTCACGATCCCAAATGGTATGCGCCTGTCCGACTGCAAGACCGTCTGCATGCTCCATATACAGGCGTTCTGCATACGTGGCAAACCCTTCATTCAGCGCAAGGTTTGCCCAGTTGCGAGACGACACCATATTCCCAAACCACTGGTGTGCAAGCTCGTGGGTTATCAGGTCGCGACCAGTATAATCCAGGTGTGCACGGGCATCATGCTGCAGTTTGTCGTACATGATGGTGGCGGTGGTGTTTTCCATCCCGCGCGCAGTAAACTCGCGCACGGTAACTTGTTTGTAGTTGGACCACGGATACTTTACCTGCAAATTGCGCTCAAAGAAACGCATCATGTCTGGCGTTTCGCCAAAAATGAGGTTGGCGTTTTCTGCATGCTGGGGCTCAACCAGGTAGGCAAGCGGCACCGAAGTGCCATCAGCGCGCTGGTAGTTTTCTACGACGGCAGAAAATTCGCCGGCTGCAAATCCTGTAAGGTAAGACACATGCGGTTTGTTCAGCACCCAGCGGTCACGTCGCATGTTGTCAGCCAGTGCGCGCTGCTCAACAAGGTCGCCATTTGCTATCGTTGAAAATTGCTGCGGCACAGTCAACGCCAGATCAAACGTCATCCGATCATTGGGGTAATCCCAACCCGGAAACCAGAACTGGTTGTCTTCGGGCTGCCCGAGGGTCCAGACCTGGGTAGGTACCGAAGGATCATCACCCTGCCCATCTACAAAGACCATCCCCATTTTCTGCCCATTGCGCATGGGATGGGCCACGTAATCAACTTTGACCTCAAGCGCTACGGTTTTGCCAATACCCGGCTGTAGGGAAATGACGAGGTCGGCGTTATTGTATTGAAAGGCAATGGACTCAAATTCCTGCCCCGGCCGCTTGATGGAGACATCCCGTATCTCCATATCTTTTGCATCCAGTTGGATATGCGTCAGCAGTTGCGCGGTCGCAACTAACCGATGGGTGGCTGTTCCAATCACCCGTTCGCCGGGGAAATCAAAAGCAAGATCCAGCGCGGTATGCTGGACATCAAACGAGCTCGCCGGCTCAACAAACTGCTGATCGTTGTAGTTGAGGATGCGCGCCGTTGTTGTAGCGGCAGACGCTGCGACAACCTGTATCGAAGCGGCATTAACAGAGTCAATGGGGGCTTCTTCTGTAGTTTCGGGTTCGTAGACGTAAACCTCTGCCGGCCTGCGGCCTGAGCAAGACGCCAACAACAAAACCAGCAAACTACTCACCAGGAGTTGCCAGCCCCTTACTTCATGGGGAGAATCAGACATTACGTATTCAAGCGTTGTGCTTTGAAGCAAACTTTGTGATGTGGTGCACAGCTTCTTCGATTTTCTCGTAAGCTGTTGCATAGGAGCAGCGCACATAGCCGGCGCCGCTTGGCCCAAAGGCATCTCCCGGCACAACGGCCACGCGATGCTCTTGCAAAAGATTTTGGGCGAACTCTTCAGAAGTCATTCCTGTTGAGCGGATATCCGGGAAACAGTAAAACGCACCTTCCGGCTCAAATGTAGGTAATCCTGCCGCATTAAAGCCATCTACAATCAATCGACGCCTTTTGTCGTACGCCTGGCGCATCTCCTCAACGGCAGCCTGTGTGTGCTTCAGCGCAGCCAGGGCACCGATCTGTCCCATCGTTGGCGCACTCATTACCACATACTGGTGCAGTTTGTAGATTGCGTGGGCAATTTCCTTCGGCGCACAAGCATACCCGATGCGCCAGCCTGTCATGGCGTAGCCTTTAGAGAACCCGCCGAGCAAAATTGTACGCTCACGCAACGCCTCGATGGATGGCAAACAAACGTGGCCTTTTTCATATGCTTCACCATAAACCAGCCGGTCATAGATCTCATCTGAGATGACCATCAGGTTGTGTTTCTCGACAACCTCAGCAATTTCAACAAGGTTCTCGCGGGTCAACACCGCGCCGGTTGGGTTGTTTGGATAGCCGAGGAAGAGCACTTTTGTCTTGTCGGTGATACGCGACTCAATATCTGCCGCTGTCACCTGAAATTTGTTTTCTACGGATGTCGGCACATAAACAACGCGGGCGCCGGCAAACTCTGCAGTTGGGCCGTACGACACAAAACAGGGCTCAGGAATGAGTATTTCATCACCTGGATCCAGTAACGCCAGCATAGAAAGCATCATGGCTTCACTCACGCCAACCGTTACAATGATCTCGCTCCCCGGATCGTAATTCACGCCATATCTACCAGACAACTCAGCCGCAATTTCATCGCGCAACTCTTTCAACCCTGAATTAGCCGTATAGCCCGTTTTGCCTTCATGCAAAGATCCAATTGCTGCATCAATGATGGGCTTGGGCGACACAAAATCAGGCTCTCCAATGCCCAGTGAGATGACGTTGTCCATGGTTGCGGCTATCTCGAAAAAGCGCCGAATCCCACTTGGTTTCACGAGCCGTGCACGCGCTGAGAGGTATGCTGTTTTATCTGGAGAAGATACAGTTGTTGACATGTAGGGTAGATTTTTTAGACAAGGTTGTTCGGAAAGGTACAACACAAAAACACAAAATGATTTTTAGCTTATTATGTTTCTCGATTTTTTGACCTGTGTCCTCTGTAAAACCTGGCCGAGACCGTGCTGACTATCTCCGAAAAAATGCTTACTGATGCCCTGCAGCGCCCTGCCCTTGTTGAGGCGTTGCGCCTCGGCTTCAAGGACGGCGTCTCGGTACCAGACCGCCATCATCACACAATTCCCCGGTCAACAGAAGACGCAACGCTGCTCCTTATGCCGGCCTGGCGCAAAGATGGCCCAATTGGTTTTAAGATGGTTACGGTTTTCCCATCCAACAGTGCACAAAACCTGCCCTCTATTTACGGCACGTACACGCTGCTGGACGGAGACACAGGTAATCCGCTCGCTCAAATGGATGGCCGGATTCTCACCCTGTTCAGAACTGCAGCAACCTCGGTTTTAGCAGCCACGTACCTGGCGCCAAAATCGGCTAAACGGTTGCTCATGGTTGGTACAGGCGCGCTTGCACCTCACATCGTTGCAACCTATGTGGAAGTGCTCGGCATTGAGGAAGTACAGTTATGGGGGCGTAATCCTCAAAAAGCTGAAGCAATGGCCGCCGATTTATCGGGTGCCGGCTACCCGGTTAAAGCAACCAGCACTATAGAAGAGACAGCGCCCTGGGCCGATGTAATATCCTGCGCTACGCTGAGCCCGACGCCGCTACTCCAGGGTGCATGGTTGTCACCCGGTACTTTTGTGGATTTGATCGGCAGCTATACCCCAACCATGCGTGAGGCTGACAACGAGGTCATCAGGCGGGGGTCTATTTTTGTTGATACACGCCCTGCAGCGCTTACAGAAGCAGGCGACATTATGCTGCCGATAAAGGACGGGATAATGACTGCTGGTGACATACGGGCTGACCTGTTTGAATTAACACGGGACGAACACCCGGGCCGGCAATCAGCAGATGAGATCACCGTCTTCAAATCTTCCGGATACGCGCTGGAAGACCTCATTGCTGCTGAAATGGCCTATAAAGCCGCACGCCAGTATTTACAGAACCAGACTTCCTGACTTGCTATGCACATTGCTGTAATTGGTGGCGGTATCATGGGGCTGAGTGCAGCGTTTGCGCTGCAGGAAGCCGGCCATACCGTGACCCTCTATGAGCAATACACCATTGGCCACAACCGCGCGTCCTCCCACGATGCCCATCGACTCATTCGCTATCCATACGGCAGCATGACGGGCTACATGCAGATGATTGCGCCGGCTTATGCCGCCTGGGACAATCTGTGGCAGGCTTTGGGCAAGTCTCTTTACGCACCCACTGGCACCCTTGTACTCGGCAACTGCGCAGACGACTGGGCAGCAGCCTCGCAGCATGCGCTCCAGGCATTCAATCACCCCCTTGAAGATCTCGACCAGCCAACGCTGAAAGCCCGCTACCCTTTCCTCATTGCCGATGCTACAAACACAGCCTTTCTCCAGCCTTCCGGCGGACTGCTGTTTGCACAGCAGATCCTCATCGCCCTTAAAACTTTACTGGCTGAACGCGGCGTCACGATGCTTGAGGAAGCACCCGTTACTCACCTGGACGTAGGCAAAGCTACCCTTGGCACTTCCCATCAAACCTACACATTTGATCGATGCATCGTGACCGCCGGCCCGTGGGTTGGCACCTTGTTACCCCGCTTTAGCCAACAGGTGACACCTTCCCGGCAAGTCACGCTTTTTTTCGATCCGCCGGCATCTGACAGGCCGCTGTGGTCCACTTGTCCGATGATTCTTGATATCGACCACGACTCCGGCTTTTACCTCGTCCCACCACGCGCCGGCACTATGTTGAAAATTGGCGACCATCGGTTTAGTAAAACAGGCCACCCCGAGGCGGACCTGCCCGTACAGTCATCAGAAATTGAAGCAATGCATCGCGCTGCGGCACGCAGAATTCCGTTGCTCGCCCAATACCCTGTGCACCGCAGTGCAGTGTGTTATTACACCGTGGCGGATGAAGAGCGCTTTATTGCCCACTGCGAAGGCAAAACCTGGATATTGACCGGATTCTCCGGCCACGGCTTCAAGTTTGGCCCGCTCATCGGGCAACGGCTTGTCCAGGTTGTCGATGGGCATACCGCACCTTCAGTATTTACCACTTGGGTGTCGGGGAATTTTTAAGAGGCTTTACTGCAAACAAACGCTTTGTTTAGCTAGAAGCGAAGCCCTTTCTTTTCTGTTAATTAGAGCCTATTGCCTTTTGGTATTCGATGATAGCATGTCTAGCAGCATATCCCACCTTGTTTTTTCGCCTAATTGCATGAAAAAGCACGCGGTTATCACCTAATCGCCCCAGCGCTGATATAGCTGCATTGTGTATAGCAGCTGCACCACCTCGAGCTTTTATTATCTCCATGCGGACATTTCTAGACAGCCCCTCGGCCTTTGCCGGTTTAGTTAAGCTAATTAGCGAATCATAATGAGCTGCTACGGTTAGATATGTGTTTTTCAACAAAACTCTAGTTTCCTCTGAATCGACCACATTGATCATACCAATTGCGATTCTAACTGGCGAGCTGACTAAGGGCTGTCCATAGGAAAGCAAACTATCGCTATGCGGTAGCAAAATTCTAGATATGATGAGTGCACGCAGCGCGTATTCATGCTTCTCGACTCTTGCATAAAATTCTGTCCTTGCCTCTTTTGTAGCAGAACTCAGGCCCCCATCCAACAATATTTCAAGTAATTCGCCTTCAGGCGTCGATTGTGAAAAACACGGGATACACCATAAAAAGCAAACGACTAACAATAGCATCTTCGAACGCATAGATCTGTAATTCGAATTAATAAAGTGTAGCATAGAGAAAGGGCTGACAGGCAAAACGGCGATAATCCGAAACCACTTTTAGTTCATTCCCATTGCTACACAAAACGGAATCTATTCAGGGAGCCTTTCCGATACATTTGCGCAATAGACCCGGAAAAAAGACCACCTTTTTTAGGAAGAGAGATTACACTAACGGCTTCCCGCTTGAGCAGGAGCAGGCATGCAATGTCGGACAAAGGCGTGTTACTTGCGCCTACGATGAGTAGTGCACTCCAAGACGCAGTCTGGATACCGGATCAAGTCGGCATGACGTGATGTGGTACGCATTCAACAATACTAAACCAACACAAAATTCCCTTAACGCAAAAAGGCGGATCCAGGTAGGATCCGCCTTTTGAACAGTGTGCCTTCTGGCAAACTTATTCAGATGCTTCTGCTTTTTCTTCAGCGGCAGGTGCCTCTTCAGCTGCTTCAGCAGCAGGCGCCTCTTCAGCTTTCGCTTCTTCAGCAGGTGCCTCTTCAGCAGCAGCTTCTTCGGCTGGTGCTTCTTCAGCTTTTGCCTTCTTGGCGGCAGCCTTTTTCTTGGCTGGTGCTTTCTTTGGCTTTTCTTCTGCTTCAGCTTCGCCGGTTTCTTCAGCTTTTGCCTTCTTGGCTGCTGCTTTCTTCGGTTTGGCTTCTTCAGCTGCTGGTGCATCACCGCCGGCTTCTGCTGCTTCCATTTTCAGCTTCAGCGCTTCCAGGCCACTCAACTCACCAAGGGTGGTTGGGCCGGTAGCTGCTTTGGCTTTCTTCTGGTAGTCAGAAACCTCACGACGAGCGCGTGCTGCTTCAGCTTGCTTCTCTTTCTTCTCTTCGTTCTTCTCAGCCTGCTCAACGGCTTTCGCCTGGGCAACTTCGCTCAGCAAGATCTCTTTGTTTGTAGGATCAAACTTGATTACGCGAAGCTCCAGCTTGTCACCTTCTTTGTAGGCATCACGGAAGCTCTTCGGACCACTCTTGAGTTCGCTCCCAGGAACGACACCTTCAAGTTCGAGACCAAGATCCACTTCGATACCATTGTCGGTGAAGCCTTTGACCGTAACTTCCACATCGGTGCCTTCGCTGTAGATTTTTGCGAAGTCGTTCCAAGGGTTCGTTTCGATCTGCTTGTGGCCCAGTGAAATACGACGTTCGTTTTCGTCGATGTTCAGGATAACCACGTCGAGCTCCTGGCCTTTTTTCACATACTCGGCCGGGTGGCGAATTTTCTTCGTCCACGACAGGTCGGAAATATGAACCAGTCCGTCGATGCCCGCTTCGATCTCAACAAATACACCAAAGTTGGTGATGTTGCGAACGGTGCCGCGGAGCACAGTGCCGGCTGGGTAGCGCGCTGCGATGCCATCCCATGGATCGGGCTCGAGCTGCTTCATGCCAAGGGATATCTTCTTGCCTTCGTGGTCGATGTTCAGGATTTTCACCTTCACAATCTGACCGAGGGAAACCATCTGGCTCGGATGCTTAATGTGCTCCGTCCAGCTCATTTCGGAGATATGTACCAGACCTTCGATGCCTTTCTCCAACTCGACAAACGCGCCGTAGTCGGTGATCGATACGACCTTGCCTTCGGCGCCGTCGTCTTCTTTGTACTTCTCGCCGATGTTTTCCCATGGATGGGCCTGGAGCTGCTTGAGACCCAGCGAAATACGCTGACGCTCTTTGTCGTAGTCCAGAACTACCACGTTCAGTTTCTGGTCGAGTTCAACCAGTTCTGACGGATGTGAAACGCGTCCCCATGAAAGGTCCGTGATATGCAACAGACCATCCACGCCACCAAGGTCGATGAACACACCAAAGTCGGTGATATTCTTGACTGCGCCTTCCAGTACCTGGCCGGCTTCCATTGATGCGAGAATTTTCTGACGCTGGCCTTCGAGATCGGCTTCAATCAGTGCTTTATGAGAAACAACAATGTTTTCGTTGACTGGGTTCAGCTTAACAATTTTGAACTCCATCTTCTTCTCAAGATAGGCGTCAAAATCGCGTACTGGCCGTACGTCAATCTGTGATCCTGGCAAGAAGGCCTCTACACCGTCGAACAGTTCGACGATCATACCGCCTTTAATACGGCGAACAATCGTTCCTTCGAGAACCTGCTCTTCTTCATGGGCTTTCTCAATTTTCTGCCAACGCTTGACGGTGTCCGCCTTCGTTTTCGACAGCACGAGCTGGCCATGATAGTCTTCTATGCGTTCGAGGTATACCTCAACAACATCACCAGGTGTCAGCTCGCCGGCAAACTCGTTTTTCGACACAATGCCATCGCTTTTGAAGCCGATGTCGATAACGATGTCTTTTTCACCGATGCTAACAATTTTACCTTCGACAATCTCATTTTCAGATACGTTGGTCAACGTATCGTCGATCATCTGCATCAACTCGTCGTAATTGACGCCGTCGTCTTCACGACCGCCATCGAGGTCTTCAAGTTTTACAACCTCGCCTTCAATTTCGCCGGTGTATCCAATAATTCTACGGGCTTCTTCAACAACCGCTGCAGCCTTTGCTGGTGCAGCTTCTTCTGCCGGTTTCTCTTCTGCTGGTGCCTCTTCTACTGCCTCTGCAACAACTTCTTCTACTGCTTCTGTTGCTTCTTCCACAACTTCCTCTACTACTTCTGTTGCCTCTTCCGGGGTTGCCTCTTCCGTTACTTCTGCTGTTGTTTCTGCAGCGTCTTCCGACGCTTCTGCCTGCGGCGCTTCAGCTTCTACAGCTTCTGGCGCTTCAGTTTCTTTTTGCTGATCGTCAGCCATATAGATCTCCGGGTTTGACGCTTCTGTGTAACTTACACGTTGAGAATAAGCAGCTCGCCCTTGTGGTCATTTCACCATTTCCCCTTTGTTCTCAATGCAATGCAGGGAAATGCCGGGTTAGTTAAACATACACGAATACTCCGTTTTCAGGGAATTTTCCCAAAAAATCAGAGCCTCGATCATACGTCGGACCGCAATTGTCGTTCCTTAACTATGTCAACAACCCGTGAAACTTGCTCATCGAACGAAAGCACGGAGGTGTCGAGTGCTATCGCATCTGATGCCTGAAGCAGCGGTGCAATGGCCCGCGTGCTGTCAAAATGGTCCCTAAACTTAATATTTTCCAGTATTTCCAGCGCATCAACCGACTGGCCTTTTTCAACCAGTTCCGCGACCCGTCGCGCAGCGCGCACTTCAGGAGAGGCGTTCATGAATACCTTGACGGGCGCCTCAGGAAAAACCACCGTTCCGATGTCCCGCCCATCGACTACCACCCCACCGCCGGCGGCCACGATGCGCCGGGCAATCTGCCGCTGCTGGTCAACCATCTTTTCGCGAACCAGCTTAAATGAGCTGGCAAGGCTCACGTTGGCATTTACAGCGTCTGAACGCAATTCGTCCGTTACTTCTTCATTATCCAGAAAAACATGCATGCCGTCTGCTTCGTACCGAATATCAAGCACAATGCGGCCCGTCACCGCAGTAAGCAGGGCTTCGGTGAGTTCTTCTCCAGTACGAAGAGCGGCCAATGTGATGGCCCGGTACATGGCACCCGTATCGAGGTAGGCAAAATCAAGCGCAGCAGCAACCGCTTTGGCTGTTGATGTTTTACCAGACCCGGCAGGGCCGTCTAATGCAACTATCAAAGTAAGGTGGGATGTGGTTGGCTAATAATACAGTATTGGCCTGCAATGTATAACCAGTAATCCAAAATCAAAAATCCCCAATCAACAATCGGTGGGATTGCAGATTGAGGATTCTTGTATACTGAATTTCAGCAGGGATTATCCGCCAAATGTCTCTGTCACAACCGTAATCGGCTCAGGATAGCGGATTGGACCAAGGATGGTGCTAATAATTGGCGTAGCAACAAGTTTGACGCTACGGGTTGCTGACCCATCTTCACCACGAACTGAAGACGCAAGGTCGATGAGATCGCGGACCGGATTGTCAAAAAAGTCTGTCAGCTCAAATGCAATTTCAATGGGGATACGGACCGGCTCACCCGGATTAAGCATGTGCTCCTCTTCCAGTGCACCGCTGATGGTTTCCTGGTCGTCAAGGTACAGGGTCCAATCCATACGCGTCAGGCGCGCAGCTACGGTGTTGTCTGCCGGGTTCTGGGCTTTCAGGTCTACCGCAAATGAGATGGGCAGGTCTTTGCGCAATACCGCTGCAGCCAACTTTACCATATCAGTTGCCTTAACATCTCCGACGGAGTTAACACCATCAAGGTTTACACCAGCAAGGCGAAGATTAGACACTGCGCCCAATGCAAAATCTACGTTTCTAAGATTTGCAATTTCTTTAATCGTCTGACATCCCTGTAACGTACCTACCAGCAGCAGGACGACAATTACATGGGAATAAAATGGTACGCTGTTTTTCATGATTATTTTCTAATCCTTGAGAACAATGTTCGTCGATTTTCGTGAATTGGGTCGTTTTCATGGGTCGACAATCTGTATTTACTGCGGATGCGCAAACTACGACACGAAGAAATACCCCGCATCAAGCCGGCTGACAGCCAGCAAAAAGAGCGCCACCCGATCATTGCCGTCATCGACAATGTGCGCTCTATCCACAACGTTGGCTCCTTTTTCAGATCGGCAGATGGCGCGTGGATAGAAAAAATTGTGCTAACCGGCATTTCGGGCACCCCCGAGAACCGCGCCATGCACAAAACGGCGCTTGGTGCTCAAGATACGATTCCATGGGAGTATGTTCCCGATACCAGCGAGGCCATTGCCCAACTCAAACGAGACGGATACGCTGTTTTTGCGCTGGAACTGACGAATACGCCCCTCTCAGCCGAAAGCCTGCAAGCTGAGCATTTCCCACTGGCTTTTGTTGTCGGAAATGAACTCACAGGTGTAAACGACGAGGTACTGGCCCTTTGTGATGGCGCCCTTGAAATCCCGCAATACGGCACCAAACAATCGCTGAACGTCTCTGTTGCTTACGGCATTGCCCTGTTCGACCTTGTACGCCGTTACCGTGCCCTCCACGAACGCCCGGTATTCGACGATCCGTTCCCGCGTCCTGCCGATGAGGGAAAAGCCCAATGACCCAAAAGCCCATGCAAAACTTATTTGACGCCTTTGAGCCGGCGTCCAAATCAGACTGGAACGCCTTTGTCGCCAACGATCCGCGTTCAGCCGCCTTGCTGGAAAAACTTGATTGGCAACTCGGCGACCTTTCGATGCCGGCATATGCCACAGATGAAGACCTACTGGCCCCATCTGAAACACAGGTAAACTGGGTCCTCCCCGAAAGCTGGTGCATTGCCGCCTGTGCGCCCGAAGATGCCCCGACTACGTTTTACGAAACTGCCCTGGCGGATGGCGCGGATGGTTTCTGGATGCATGCCCTTTCAACTACCTATCCGACCAACCTGCCGGCAAAGCATCTTCACCTTTATGGAGACGCTTGTACAGGTGAGGCTGGACTAGCATACCTCAACGCCTTGCATGAGACGCCGGCAATGATTTCGGTAGTATCAGATCCGGCAACTGACGAGGCGTTTCTCAAAGCAAACATGGCCCAACTGATTGCACATTCACCCTGCAGGACCATTACCCTCCCGGTCTCTCCTGCCCTTCCTGACCCGGTTGCCAGTCTGGTTAAAACACTGCAGGCGATACACACCTGCATCGATATATTCAAGGCCGGCGGTTACTCCACGGATGAAACCCTTCGCACGATGGCCCTGGTGTACCAGCCATCAACCTCATTTTATCTGGAGCTGGCGATGATGCGTGCCATGCGGCTACTCATCAGCAAGCTCGTTGCCGGCACCATCGGAGGTGATATCGACTTGCCATTCATGGCGTACATCAACACCAGCGATGACCCGGATCAGCTGCTCAAGCAGACAACCATTGCCATGGGTGCCGTACTGGGGGGCTGCAGCACAATCTGTATTGTGCCCGGCGACACCTACGCACAGCATCTGGCACAAAACACCCAGCTCATTCTCAAACACGAGTCCCATCTTCACCGTGTTACGGACCCGGCTGCGGGATCCTATTATGTAGAAATGCTCTCTGGCAAACTCGCAAACGCAGCGTGGAATGCCAGTAATTTTGCAAAACCAAACGGCGGCCAGGACCATGCATAAGTTTCCCAACATCGGGTTTAAGCTGCCCAAGGCACCGGCATGGCAAACCCCGGAATCTATCGCCGTACCCCAAACGCTAGAACCAACTGATGTAGCGGAAGCTACACACCTGCAATACGCTGCGGGTGTGCCGCCTTTCTTACGCGGTCCGTACGCGACCATGTACCTTGGCCGGCCATGGACCATCAGGCAATACGCCGGCTTTTCCACGGCAGAAGAATCCAATGCCTTTTACCGCCGCAACCTCGCAGCCGGACAAAAAGGCCTCTCCGTTGCTTTCGACCTCGCCACACATCGGGGCTACGATTCTGATCATCCGCGCGTTTCCGGGGATGTAGGCAAAGCCGGTGTCGCCATTGATTCGGTCGAGGACATGAAAACGTTGTTTGCCGGCATTCCGCTTGATGAAATGTCGGTATCCATGACCATGAATGGGGCCGTTATCCCAATCATGGCGTTTTACATCGTTGCTGCAGAAGAGCAAGGGGTTGATCCAGCGCAACTCAAAGGCACCATTCAGAATGATATTCTGAAGGAGTTTATGGTACGTAATACCTATATCTACCCGCCGGCGCCTTCCATGCGCATTATCGGGGATATCTTTTCGTACACCGCCCGCAATATGCCCCGGTTCAACTCCATTTCCGTCAGTGGCTACCACATGCACGAGGCCGGTGCGACGGCAGACATAGAACTCGCCTACACGCTTGCTGACGGCCTGGAATATCTCAGAACAGGCATTGCTGCCGGACTCAAAATTGATGACTTTGCCCCGCGGCTCTCGTTTTTCTGGGGCATTGGCATGAATTTCTTTATGGAAATCGCCAAAATGCGTGCTGGACGGCTGTTATGGGCTAAACTGGTCAAACAATTTGACCCGCAGAACCCGAAGTCAATGGCCCTGCGCACCCACTGCCAAACCTCAGGCTACAGCCTCGCCGCCCAAGACCCCTTTAACAATGTAATGCGTACGTGTGTGGAAGCCCTCGCAGCCGTATCCGGACACACCCAGTCGTTGCACACCAACGCCCTCGATGAAGCCCTGGCACTGCCGTCAGACTATTCCGCCGCCATTGCCCGTAACACGCAGCTTTATCTACAAAAGGAAAGTGATGTCACCCGCGCGATAGATCCATGGGGTGGCGCGTATTACGTAGAATACCTGACCGACCAGCTTGTCAGGCGTGCATGGTCGCATATAGAAGAAGTTGAAGCCGCCGGCGGCATGGCCCGCGCCATCGAATCGGGATTACCGAAAATGCGGATTGAAGAAGCCGCTACCAGAAAACAGGCCCGCATCGATACCCAGGAAGATATTATTGTGGGCGTAAACAAGTATTTGCCAAAAACAGAAACAACGCTCGAACTGCTCGAAGTTGACAACTCCGCCGTGCGTGAGGCGCAAGTGTCCCGACTCCGCACACTCAAAGCTGCGCGTGATCCGAAAGCTGTTGCGCGCTCATGCCATGGTTTAGCGGCGGCTTGTAAGGCGGGTACTGGCAATTTATTGGCACTCGCGGTTGAAGCTGCGCGTGCGCGGGCCACGCTCGGTGAAATCTCATCTGCTATGGAGCAGGTTTTCGGCCGCTTCGAGGCCTCATCACAGGCAATCAGCGGTGTATTTGCAAAAGAAATGAAAGCCGACAAAGCTACCCAAAAAGCGCAGCAGCTTGCAGATGAATTTGCCGCTGCCTCCGGCCGGCGTCCCCGTATCATGATTGCAAAACTGGGACAAGACGGCCATGACCGGGGTGCACGCGTGATTGCAACGGCCTTTGCTGACCTTGGCTTCGACGTTGACATCGGCCCCCTCTTCCAGATGCCAGAAGAAGCAGCCCGGCAGGCCGTCGAAAATGACGTACACATCCTTGGCGTATCCAGTCTTGCCGGCGGGCACAAAACCCTCGTACCAGAAGTGATTGGCCACCTTGCGATGATGAAAAGCAGCCACATTATGGTTGTAGCCGGCGGTGTAATTCCACCCAATGATTATGAGACGTTGATGGAAGCCGGCGTGGCGGCCGTATTTGGCCCAGGCACCGTTGTAAGCGAAGCAGCGATAAACTTGCTCGAACAACTGCTTGCAACGAGGTAATCCACCCATGGCACAACCCCTCCTGCATGCAGCATCGTACGTCGCGGGAATCCGCGCTGGTGACCGCCGGCTCCTCAGCCAGGCAATTACCCTCATTGAAAGCATACATCCGGATCATCAGGCCCTTGCGAATGAAGTTACACGCCAATGCCTCCCTTTTACCGGCCAGGCCTTCCGCGTTGGCATCACAGGCGCACCCGGTGCCGGCAAAAGTACGTTTATTGATGGCCTGGGCAGCCATTTACTGGAAGCAGGCAAACGCATCGCTGTCCTCGCAATAGACCCAAGCAGCCAGCGTACGGGCGGAAGCATTCTGGGCGACAAAACGCGTATGCAGCGTATTTCGCACCACCCCAACGCCTTTGTACGCCCTTCCCCAAACCAGGGCACCCTCGGCGGCATCGCCCGCCGTACGCGCGAAGCCATGTTGCTGTGCGAAGCAGCCGGGTTTGATGTGATCTTTGTCGAAACCGTTGGTGTTGGTCAGGCTGAGTTTAGCGTGCACCTAATGGTGGATATGCTGCTGCTGTTACTGATCACGGGTGCAGGGGACGATCTGCAAGGAATCAAACGCGGCATTATGGAAATGGCCGATCTGATTGTGGTGAATAAAGCTGACGGAGAAAATGCGTTGCCGGCACAAAGACTTGCAAAGCTCATCCAGCAAGCAACCCATGTCTTACCGGACCCTCGGGAGGACTGGTCTACAGCCGTGTTATCCGTTTCGTC
>JBCCIM010000116.1 GCA_039111535.1 Bacteroidota bacterium
CGACACTGGGGTACCTCATCTGCTGTACACTCTAGGTCTGCCGACGGATCGTAACCTTTAAGGCGGTATTTGTAGTTGAGGTGGCTCTTCCTCAACCAAACCATTATCGCCCCTCGGAATCGCTCTATTCCGACAACCCTCCTTTTGATAAGCTATGACTTTACGTCTTTTGCTTTTAGCATTTGTATTGTTCTTTTTTTCTGATGCAGCCGTAGCCCAGCAGGCAACGTGCACCAACGGCAAAGCCGATGCTTACGACTGTAATGCCGTTGATTTACAGGCAACCCTTAGTATCGATGAGATGGGCGGCGGACGCCAGACCGATGGCAACGACATCTGGGGCTGGACCGACCCGACTACAGGCAAAGAGTACGCCCTGGTAGGACTCTCGTCTGGTACTGCCTTTGTTGATATCAGTACGCCAACTGCGCCTGTGTATCTGGGGAGCCTGGATACACACACCAACAACTCCTCCTGGCGCGATGTCAAGGTGTACAAGAATCATGCGTACATTGTCAGTGAAGCTGGTGGTCACGGGATGCAGGTATTTGATCTCACCCAGCTTGCCAACGTCACCAGTCCGCCGCAGACATTTAGCGAAACGGCGCACTACGATCAGTTTGGCAATGCGCACAACATTGTGATTAACGAGGACTCTGGGTTTGCTTATGCCGTGGGTTCCAATTCTTGTGCCGGTGGTCTACACATGGTAGATATCTCAACGCCACAGTCACCTGTAGAAGCCGGTTGTTTTTCTGGTGATGGCTACACGCACGATGCGCAGTGTGTGATGTACACCGGACCCGACACCGCGCATCAGGGCCAAGAAATTTGCATCAACTCAAACGAAGATACCATCACGATTGTTGATGTGACTGATAAGGGGGCGCCGAAGCAACTTTCGCGCGTGGGATACCCAAACAGCGAGTATGTACATCAAGGGTGGTTCGATGAGCAGCAAACTTACTTCTACCAGAATGACGAACTGGATGAGGGTAGTACTAACACGCGGACGCTCATCTGGGATTTGACAGATCTCGATGACCCAGTGCTCACTGAAGAGTATTTTGGTGAGACGCGTGCAATTGATCACAATCTGTATGTGAAAGGTGACTATGTGTACGAAGCCAACTACACGGCTGGCCTGCGTATACTCGACATCACCGAACGCGAGGGACCGGTTGAAGTAGCTTTCTTTGACACTTACACATCCAGCAACAATGCATCGTTCAACGGCGCCTGGAGTAGCTATCCCTATTTCGAGAGTGGCAATGTGATCGTCAGCAACATCGAAGCTGGCCTCTTTATCTTGAAACCAAATCTTGCCACCTTACCGGTTGAACTGGTGGCGTTTGATGCATTACGCGATGGGGAACGCGTTGTGCTTCGCTGGACAACCGCTAGCGAAACCAACAACGCCGGCTTTTCAGTTGAGCAGTTGTCCAATGGTGAATTTGCAGAGATTGGATTTGTGAGCGGAACGGGTACAACCGAGGAAACGCAAAACTACAGCTATACGGTTGATAATCTTGGTCCAGGGCAGCATACGTATCGCCTGAAGCAGGTAGATTTCGACGGTGCCTTTGAAGTGAGTGAAACGGTGAGCGTGACGATCGAAGCGCCGGCGAGTCTGACTTTATCAGATGCATACCCGAATCCGTTTAATCCAACTACGTTGATCAGTGTGTCTGTTGCACGCACACAACAAGTCCGGGTTGAGGCGTACAATTATCAGGGGCAGCGAGTTGCTGTATTGTTTGATGCTACGCTGGAAGGAAATGTCGAAGAGTCATTCCGTTTTGAAGCCGGCAACCTGCCGAGTGGTGCGTACCTGATCCGGGCAACTGGGGCCCATGAAGTGGTTACGCAGTCGGTTACGCTGGTGAAGTAAACAGCTACGTTCAAACACATCAATCCTGTCGGATTGCTGTGTTTGATGTTGAAAGTGCAGGTTGCAGGTTTTTGGGCTGTATACCATTAAGGTTGCTTGAACGTGACTTGCGAACAACACAACATCATTGACGTGACTGTACCTGGAACCTGATGATAATAAGATAACGCCCGTTTTCGGCTTTAAATGCTGAAAACGGGCGTTATATTTTTTCAACCTTGGTGATCAGGAGATTAATTGCTTGCTGTAACTGACAGGTCTGCTCTTTTTACCCAAATCGCATGTGTGGATCCTTCGATAGATGCAGAAAAATCTTGATACAGCTGGCCGGCCATTTCCTCGCCATGAGCTTTCGCAAGCAGTCCCAATAGGCCGCCGTCAGGTTCTTTCATGTCAGACCAGCTTTCATGATAACTTACGGCATCTATCGACCCCACACCGGTACCCATCAATATGTCGAAAACCCCAAAATAAGCGGGGTAGTCATGGTCTTTGATGGCTTTGGTGATTTTGCCCATGGTTGCCATTAATGCCGGGCGCGCGCCTGGCTTGATCTGGTAATTGGTAACGCCGACTGCGTTCAGGTTATCCATGTTGTCCATCGGTCGGAATAGTGATTCCATATTCGTATCAATTCTACTGTTGATGGACTCCACATACGGCATCACATTTTTTCGAAAATGCAAATCTGCTTTTGCTGCAAATGCTGCGTAGGCATCGAGCTCTTCCCATGTATGCGGATTGGTGCGGGCTGCGTAGGCGGCTCCTTCGCCAATTGTTTTTGCCCAAATGGTCCAGGCCCAGGGGTCGTTGTTTGCGGTGCGCCAGTCTGCGTGTGCTTTTAGCGCTTGCTCAAATTCTACGAACATGTCCGTCTTTGGCGTTAGTTCATAGGCCATGTTGACAGCGTCTTGTGCCTATGCAGTGCCGGCAAAAAGGAGTGCTAAGGTGAAGAAAAGCGGTGTAATGTGCTTCTTGTACATCTGTTTTTAACCTCGGTGGGTTCAATTACAAAACGATTATGGAGTTCAAGAGAATGAGCGCCTTACCTGTATCACAACTTTTCTGTGTCAATGGGCTCATGCCGGCCCAGATTTATTAGAAAGGCTGGGTTTGAGGCCTATTCGATAGTAGAACCCAATCTTCACATCTCCCATGCAACCAAAGCCCGTACTACTGATTAGATGGCTGTTTTTATGCAGATTCCAGATTCCTTAGCAAGCGCAGTTTGATTATGAGATGGATCCTTAGATCGAAGATTCACAACGCAACCGTTACCGAGGCCAATCTGGCCTACATCGGCAGTATTACCATTGACGAAGATCTGATGGACATGGTTGGGTTTATGGAAGGAGAACGGGTGCTTGTTGTGAGCAACGACAATGGTGCCCGTCTGGAAACCTACATCATCAAAGGTGAACGCGGCAGCGGTGTAATTTGCATGAACGGCGCGGCAGCCCACCTCATCGAAGCCGGCCACCAGGTAATCATCATGGGGTTTGAACTATCTGATCAACCCATCACCCCAAAGGTCATTCTGCCTGATGAAAAGAACAGGTTTAAGCAGTACCTGTAGCTTTGATCAAAGGATCAGTGTATCCGGTAAATGGCGCGAACCCTTTCCTCGCGTCATACCAACTTGATTGGGTATCCACCCGGATGTTGCACAGTGCCCATCAAATAGCGATCGCCATACCTGTGGATTCCCAGTCAAGCTGGGAAAGACGAATGCCTTTAGCGGGAAAGACGAGTGCCTTTAGGGGGAGTGGTGTGTGTCTTTAGCTGGAGTGACGAGTGTCTTTAGCGAGAATGACGAGTGCCTCTGATGAGGATGATCGAGCGTTGGTGAAATTCAAGAAAGTCGACCACGCTGGTAATTGGCGAGAGCCTTTTCGTCTCGTCATACCCAACTTGATTGGGTATCCACCAGGATGTTGCAAGTCATCAGTACTCAACTAACAGCGATTTATGCTGGATGATATTTTGCTGAACTTTGTAAGCAGTAGATGGATAGCGCAAAGATGACGACGTGCACGACGTTCATCGCGGCCGGCAACAGGTAGGCACCAAGCGCCGGTGAGAGGAAGAAGTAGGTGGCAAAAATGAGCCCCAGTAGTAGAATCGGACTGAAAATAGCCATCCACCGTGGATAGAGCGTCTTTTGCTGCAGGATGCGCCAGATCCACAAGACGGATACGATAAGCATGGCGAGCCGCAACGCATTTACCAGCGGCTCGTTGTGGACGGCAAACTGCTCCAGCAGCGGTGTGAGTACAGCGGAGACCTCAACGGATGCGTCCGCAAGTGCGTGCGCAGTTAGCGCCAGATAAATTCGACCGCCGAGCCAGGCTGTGCCCACCACAAATGCGTAGCCACCGAACAAGGTAATAAACCAGCCGGCGAGTTTGCTGCCGCCGCGGATAAACATCTGCCCGAGATGCCAGTAGCCGAGCAGGTAGAGTGGGGCTGCCAATACGCTAAAGAAGTGGCCGGCTGTCAGGCGACCTGTGGAGATACGTGCAAAGTAGCTGTAATCAGGCGATTCGTATCCGCCGGCAGGGGAGAACTGGAGGGTGAATTCACCAATGCCCACCAGCAAGGCGCCAAGAAGGCCGGCCCAGCCGGCGAGGAGCAGGTTTCGGTTTGCGTGGGGCATCTGCGCAGATGGTTAGTCTAAGGTAATTTCGATGACGCTATCGACGTCTGGGTTTAAAAACGTAGCGGTAGAGTCGTTGGGGAAATGGACGGTCAACGAGGTAAGCGCAGTTTGATCGCCGACTCCAAAGAAAACGGCATTGGTCTGGTCTGAACCGAGGCCCTCGCTGGTATAGTATTGGTCGACATACTGCGCGCCATCCGCTGTTTCCAGCACCAGCCGGGTGCCAATGGCTGCCGGTGTATCAGGTAAGATGACTTTCAGCCAATGGTTGCTGCCACCGTCGTTGACAAAGGCGCGCAGTTCACTGTCGAGGTTGCCAAGCACCACGTCGGGCCAGCCATCTTTATTGAAATCAGAAACTGCCATGGTTACCCCAAATCGCTGGTTGGCGATGCCGGCCACTTCTTCTACAGGGCGGTATTGCCCATCGGGGTACTGCTGGAGTAGCCGGCCGGCGTAGAGCTCAAACAAGCCCGGGATCCGCACACCCGGAAAACGGATGTAGTTTTGCGATACCAGGTAGTCTGCAAGGGTATCGTGGTTGAAGTCATACGATACGAGCCCCCAGCCAAATCCGTAAACGGCTGCATTGTGTGCTGTTGCTACATCTTCAAAAACAAAGTCGCCCTGGTTTTCGAGAAGGATGTAGTCGGTATTCAAGGGCTGGTCTTCCGTCAGGTCGCCGCGCAGCATAGCCGTAGGCAGGGTGTTGCCTACGTTGCTGAAGTACAGGTCGAGCCGGCCATCGTTGTTGTGATCGCTTACCGCGATACCCATCGGGTAGCTGAACGTGACAGGCAAGTCGATTTCAGTGAACGTCAGGTCGCCATTGTTTTTGTAGATACTGGGTACGCCCGTGTCGTGGGCTATAACAAGGTCACTGTGTCCATCGTCGTTCAAATCAACAAGCACGGAGACAAAACTATTGTGTTGATGGTAAAGTCCCGACGATTCAGTGATGTCAGTAAACGTATTGTCGCCATTGTTGAGTAGCAAGTTGTTGATGCCGCCGTATTCAAGGTCGTTAAAAATGGTTTCTCCTTCGACAAATTCCGGCCGGATGTAGTTGCTCAAGTACACGTCTACAGCGCCGTCTTTGTTGAGGTCTCCGAGTGCGATAGACAACGGCATGGATTGTGGATCTAGGGGGAATTCAACTTGTTCGCTACTGAACCCGTTGCCTGTATTGGTATAGAGGTAAAGCCCGGATGCCCGCGCTACAAAAAGGTCAGCAAGGCCATCACCGGTTGCATCAATGGAGGCTGCCCCGTAGGTCGGATCATCGATGGCTTTACTAAGTCCTGTACCGTTTGCGGAGGGGACGAGGGCATGCCCATCATACGCAAGCAGGGCGTCTTGCTGACCGGTGCCGCCGCCGGCGAAAATCTCATCAACACCGTCATTGTCTACATCAATGGCTGCAAGGGCCATAAACGGCAGCGCAGCTTCAAAGTCAGATGTATGTGTAAACGCAGCAGGGATTTCGGAAAACCGAAGCGTGGTCTCACCCTGTCCTGGCGCCGGCCCCTGGATCGTGTACTCAAGGATTTTTCTGCCAACAAAAAATAGCACTACAAGGCCAACAACAAGCAGGAGGATCTTACGAAGCGTAGTTCTTTTCACGGTTTGGGTATTGCGTTCGTGAGGGTATTTTGATGAAAACAAGTTTGCAGATGTATCTGCACGCTAACGGCGTTTATGGAGTATAAGCCACGTACCGGCTATAATGGCGCAAAAAATAAGCGAAATATAGCACATCGGTAAAGCAAAAAAGGGCGGTCCCGGATTGTTTTTTGGGCAAATGTCACCCTGAAAGAGTTCAAGGGTTGATCCATAGATTGCAAAGCCAAAGGCAATCAGCCATGCGCCCCAAAACAAACGATGTGCTGGCGCCTGCTTTTTAAGCGTTTGTGCGATGGTCATCAAGAAATAAGCCACAAAGACGACATAGCAAGCGCGGACGCTGAATACAATCGGGCAGGGGTTGATGCCCTGGAAGGTGGTATAAGAGAGGGAGGCAGCGCCGGCGAGTCCTGTTAGCAGGAATGCCCAAAACGCAATGCGGGTTGTGGTATGCAAGGTAGCTTGGCGTGTGTGGCAGGTACGGTGTATCCGTTTCAGTCAGTACATTCTTGTTACATGGAATTTAAGGGAAGGTATTATAAAGCGGAAACCCCGCGCAGCAAGGGCCGTGAAAACGAGCTTACATCACCTCAACCCCAACACGCGTGTCAGCCCTCGCAACCCTGCAGCAAGTATATGGTTTTGAAGCGTTTCGTCCGTACCAGGAGGAAATTGTTGAGCGTGTTGTAGCCGGTCATCATACGCTGCTTGTGATGCCAACCGGGGGCGGGAAGTCGCTATGTTACCAGTTGCCGGCGCTTATCCGGGAGGGTGTGGGCATTGTCATCTCTCCACTGATTGCCCTGATGCAGGATCAGGTGAGCGCCCTTACGCAACTCGGCGTCCGTGCCGCCTGTCTCAACTCCAGCCTCCCGCTTGAAGCACAACGGGAGGTTATTAGTTGGGCTGTTAAAGGGCATTTGCAAATGCTTTATGTTGCGCCAGAGCGGTTTATGACAAATGACTTTCAGTCTTTGTTGAGGCAGATCCGGCCGGCGCTTTTTGCGGTTGATGAGGCCCATTGTATTTCGCAGTGGGGACACGACTTCAGGCCAGAGTACATCCAGCTTTCGAAGCTTCGCGAACAGTACCCGGATATTCCCTGCATTGCCGTTACGGCTACCGCTGATGAACCGACGCAGGTTGAAATTCTTGAACGTCTTCAGATTCCTACAACAGGGCGGTTTGTTACCGGGTTCGACCGCCCCAATATCCGGTATACTGTAGTCCTGAAAAAGCAGGCAAAGCAACAGTTGCTTGATTTTATACAGAGCGAGCATCCCGATGCCGCTGGCATTGTGTACTGCTTTACCCGTAAAAAAGTGGAAGAGACGGCTGCATGGCTGCAATCGGAAGGATTTGAGGCCCTGCCATACCACGCCGGCCTCGATAGCCAGATACGCGCGCGAAACCAGGAGCGCTTCATCAAGGAGGAAGGCCTCATTGTGGTGGCTACCATTGCATTTGGGATGGGCATCGATAAACCCAATGTGCGGTTTGTAGCCCATATGAACGTGCCAAAGTCGCTGGAGGCCTATTACCAGGAAACGGGCAGGGCCGGCCGCGACGGGTTGCCGGCAGACGCCTGGATGGTGTACAGCCTGGGAGATATCGTACAAATGCGCAAGCTGCTCGAAACGTCGGATACCAACGACAAACAGCGCCGCGTAGAACAGCACAAGCTCAGTCAGCTGTTTGGGTACTGTGAATCCGTGGCCTGCCGCCGGCAGGTGTTGCTCAATTATTTTGGACAAGAAGGAGAAGGCGCCTGTGGCAACTGCGATACGTGCCTCAATCCGGTTGCGCGCTGGAATGGGACGCAAGCTGCCCAGAAAGTGATGTCCTGCATTGCCCGAACCGGGCAACGGTTTGGTGCCGGACATGTAATTGATGTATTGGTTGGCAAATCTTCCGACAAAGTATCGCGGTTTGGGCATGATAAATTACCCACATTTGGCGTTGGCGAAGAATTTTCAGCTACGCAGTGGCGCGCCATCATCCGTCAACTGGTTGCCGGCGATTATCTCAGTGTGGATGTGATTGGCTATGGCGGGATCAAGCTAACCAACGCCTGTGGGCCTGTTTTGAAAGGGCAGGAAGAAGTGTTCTTCCGGCAAGAGCAGGAGGCACCGCGGAAGAAGAAACGCCGGCACACCCCCGCTGTCCATTACGATGCACAGCCAGATGATGAGGCGCTATTTCAAAAGCTCAGGCAGTTGCGCATGGAATTGGCGAAAGATCAGGGTGTGCCACCCTATGTGGTATTTGGTGATGCTACATTGTGGGCCATGGTTCAACAGCGCCCGACAGACCTGATGGCTTTCAATGGTTTATCCGGTGTAGGTCAGGTAAAGCTTGAGCGATACGGGGAGCTGTTTGTGGGCACGATTCGTATGCACGAGGCTGGCTGAGGTGTTGAGTGTGGAGCGTTGAGTGCCGAATGTTGGGTGCCGAATGTGGAGCGTTAAGTGCCGAATGCCTGGTAAGGTTTGCGACTGCGTTTCCCCCATGTCATCCCGATAAGTCTAACAGAGCGTAGCGAAGGATCTGGTTAAAACACCACACTACCACACCGCACGCCTCCAGTGCAACAGTATAAACGATCAGGTACCATCGAGAACCATCCCAGCAGCCCACAGCGAGCGTCAGCTTATATCCTGGCTTCACAACCTCCCGCTCACCCGACCACCGAAACTCGGCATTCGACACTCAACACTCGGCACTCAAAAGCAGTTGTTTTCTTTAGCGTCAGCTTATATCCTTGTTTCACAATCTCCCGCTGACCTGGCCAATCCAACGGCTTGAACAATGAAATATGCTGCGCTTGTATCCATCGTCCTTTTGTGCATTGCTTCCACATCCACACCAGATCGGCCGCAAGCAGAACAACCCAACATAATCCTGTTTATCGTAGACGACATGGGGTGGCAGGATACATCCGTCCCTTTTCATACGAGCGTAACACCGCTGAACCGCACGTATCACACACCCAACATGGAGCGGCTTGCGGCGCAGGGGATTGTGTTTACCAATGCGTATGCAGCGAGCCCGGTCTGTACACCTACGCGCGCAAGCATCATGACGGGACAGCATCCGGCGCGCACCCGTATTACAAACTGGACGCTGAGGAATAGTCGTGAAGCACAGGATACAGGGCCAAAGGCTTACCCACTGCGATCGCCCGATTGGCGGTTTGAGGGGTTGCAGCCGGGTGATGTAACGCTGCCGGCTTTGCTGAAGTCAGCCGGGTATCGGACCATACACGCCGGCAAAGCGCATTGGGGGGCGCTTGAAACGGCCGGTGCTGATCCGCTTACGCTTGGGTATGATGTGAACATCGCCGGCCATGCCGCTGGCGCACCGGGGAGTTATTACGGTGAACATAATTTCAGTGCGTCCTTTCGCGGCAGAAATGGCGTGTGGGATGTACCGGGCCTGGAAGCTTACCACCAGCGGGATATTAACCTGACGGAGGTGCTTACCATCGAAGCCAACCGTGCGATGGGAGATGCGGTGGCAGAGGGTAAACCATTTTTCCTGAATATGGCGCATTACGGGGTGCATACCCCGATTATGGCCGATTCGCAGTATGTGGAACGGTATCCCCATCTTGACGAGCGTGAAGCTGCCTACGCGTCGATGATCGAAGCAATGGATGCCAGCCTGGGTGGATTGCTACATCAGTTGGAGGCACTGGATGTAGCGCGCAATACAATGATCATTTTTTTCTCGGACAATGGCGGATTGAGCGCGCACGCCCGGGGTATCACAACCGCCGGCCTGGGCAAAAACATGCACAACTTGCCCCTGCGAAGCGGGAAGGGGGCTGCCTACGAAGGCGGGACGCGTGTCCCCATGCTGATGTCGTGGGCCCGCCCAGATGGCAGGGCGGCGGTGCAAATCGAATTATCACTAGAAGCCGGCAGCAGAATAGTTACGCCCGTAATCAGCGATGACCTTTTTTCAACCATGCTGGCCATTGCTGGCACAGCAAAGCCGGAAGATCACCACGTAGATGGTGTATCCATATTGCCGTTATTGCATGGCGAGGCAATAGGGGATCGCGTACTCGGCTGGCACTATCCGCACAAGTGGGGGCCATTTGAAGACGGCACAGATCCATTCACTGCAGTGCGTAAAGGGGACTGGAAGCTGATTTACTTCTACCCGGACCAACGCTACGAACTCTACAATCTGGCCGCCGATCTGAGTGAAACCGCCGACCAGCGCTGGAAAGAGCTCGAAGTATTTGCAGACATGAAGCAGGCCCTGCGCACATGGATGGAAGAAACAGGCGCACAAGTCCCTGAACTGAGAGCGACAGGTGAAGCTGTTGCTATGCCGTGAAATCGTTTTGTCGTGTTTTGTGAACCCGCATCCTTCATTTGTCATACCCAACTTGATTGGGTATCCACCGGGATAGCAGAGAGCACTACTGCTCGCTCAGAAGAATGCCTTACTGTAACCTTGAAAAGGGCTAATTTCACCCCGGTCGTTCTCTGGATCCCAAATCAAGTTTAGGATGAGGTGGAGTGTGCAAGCTCACAAAGTGCCCTGTTTTGAACCATGATGCACATCACGATTTAGCATCATTTCCTGGAAAACCAGCCTTAGTTCAACTCAACCGTTTTGCCCGTCTTAAACGACTCGTCAGCTGCCAGCACAATTTTCAGGCTGTTCACGGCATCGTAAGCATGTGAGGTAAGGTCGACGTCGTTCAAAATCGCGTTCAGCAAGAAGCGTTGCTCCAATTCACAGAGGGCGTCGTGGTCTGGTTCGTCGGAAGTATCGATGAACTCATCCGGCTTGGCGAAGCTGCCGTCGGGATTGAGCGTGCTGTGGTGGACTTTGAGGCAGCCTGTGTTGGTGTGGCCACCGATATCGGATGTGTCCTCATCAACCTTCTCAACAATACTCACGCAGCCTTTGGGCCCAATCACATCTTTAACAAAGAAAGCCGTTTCACTCATCATCGGGCCCCAGCCGGCTTCGTACCACCCAACAGAGCCATCATCAAACGTGACCTGCAGGTGGCCGTAGTTGTACATGTCGGATGCAATTTCATCAGTTAGTCGTGCGCCAATGCCACTTACACGAACAGGTTTTGCGCCGGTCATCATGCACATGATGTCTACGTAATGCACTCCGCAATCCACGATGGGCGACATGGTATTCATGAGCTGCTTGTGCGTATGCCATTCTTTGCCGGCACTTTGCTGGTTCAGGTTCATCCGCATCACGAGGGGTTTGCCGAGGGTTTGGGCAGTTTCGATAAACTTTGTCCACGCCGGATGTACGCGCAGGATATAGCCAATCACCAGTTTCTTGTTGAGTGCAAGGGCTTTGTCTACAATGGATTGCGCTTCCTCAACGGTGTTGGCGAGGGGTTTTTCGAGGAAGACATGGGCGCCGGCTTCCAGGCTTGCAATCGCATAGGGTGCGTGGGTCTCGGGGTAGGTGTTGATCGATACCACATCAGGTGTGGTCGCCGCCAGGGCTTCGTAAAAGTCGCCAAACATAGGCAGGCCTCCGAGTTCTTCGGAAAGCCGCTCTCGACTGGCCGGAGTCCGGCTAACCAGGCCCACAATGTCAAACTCCTCGATGTTGTGGTAGGCCCTTGCGTGCGAGGTGCCCATGTTGCCACATCCTACTACCAGTACACTCAGTTTTTTGCCGGCCATCTTTACGTTATTTTGAATGGTGTATTTTACTGCCGCCCTAATCTAAACAAATAGAACCGCTCAGGAAAATATAAATGTCGATCAACCCACGGATATGCAGATAATTTATAACCCCCGTTGTCGAAAATGCCAAAATTTAAGAAGTGCGCTGGATGATGCGGGCAAAGAATGGGAAGAAGTAGCGTACCTGAAAAATCTCCTCGATAGGGATAGGATTGCGGAGATTTTTGACGCCTCCCCGGGAAACTGGCATGATCTCATCCGCACCAAAGAACGGATCTTTGTGCAAAAGCGCATCGAATTGAAAAGCCTTTCTCGCACAGAAGGTATTAAATTGATTTATGATCACCCTAGATTGCTGCAGCGGCCAATTGCGCTTAAAGATGGCGTTGCGTATATCGTACGTGATGATAGAGCCCTGGCTGATCTTATACAAGGCTAGGATGGCCTAACCTCTGAAAAAATAGATCTTTGTGAAGAAACGTGAGGCCTTGTGCTTTCGGGCAAGCTTTTCTTACTTTAAACGTGCTCATCAGTTGTAAACAGTAAAAGGAAGACGTTAAACCCATGGATGTGCTTCAGTTAAAAGGATTGTTGGCCAACACAGGATATGAATTGAGTTCTTCGCTGGGCATCCGGCAAGGGCGAGCCTGGATGGCGTTAATGATACACGCCGGCAATTTCCTGCCGTTGGAGAAAGAGCACGTCATCGACATGAAAGAGTTTTGCCAGCGGGCCTCGCTCACCTCTGATTGTGAGAACGACGCCAAAGTTGCCATCAAGGATACGCTGGAAGGCTTGATGCGAATTTCCGCTTTCCGAACCGAAGCAGATAACTACTACAGGCACACCCTGATTACCTGGTTTGCCATTGAAGGTGACAAGTTGCGCTACAGCCTGGACGGCGCCTTTCTGCACCGCATTTTGCCCATCATTACGCGATCCAATTAGTGCTAAAAGGATTTTTTGTCGGTTGCGTTTTCAATACAGCAAATGCGATATAGGTTGTTCGTGTTTTCGTATTTCCGTGCGCTCGTTTTGAGTTATTCCGTATTGGTCGATAGGCTGTTGCGTTAAAGAAAGTACTCGAATCGGCCGCAGCTATGATATCAAATTGAACTAACTGGAGACCCTCCGTGTATCGCCTTGCCTTTATAGCCCTTTTTCTCATTGGCTGCCAGCAGCCCAGCCAACAAGATTCACATCTTGAATCCATTGCCCGCATTGAACAAGCACTCAAGCCCCACGTCATTATCCGAGACCAGGCGCCCACACCTGCTTCCATCAACGATCGTTTGGCGCATTACAACGTGCCGGGGGTGAGCATTGCCGTTATGCTGGAAGGTGAGCTTGCCTGGGCACGAGGCTATGGCATGGCTGATAGTGCAAGTGGACAGGCCGTTACCGACCAAACGCTCTTTCAAGCAGCGTCTATCAGCAAGCCCGTGGCCGCAATGGCCGCGCTTGAGATGATAGAAAATGAACAGTTGTCCCTGGATGGGGACATCAATTCTTATTTGAGCAGTTGGCAGTTACCCGGCGAGGGGTTCACCGATGCGGAAAAGGTTAATATTCGCCGCCTTCTCAACCATACTGCTGGTACAACCGTTTGGGGCTTTCCGGGATATGCCCGTTCTGAGGAGCGGATTTCAACAAAAGATGTACTCACGGGGGACGGCAATACAGATGCTATTGTCGTTTACAAAGAGCCGGGAGAGAGCTGGCGCTATTCGGGAGGCGGCTATACGGTTATGCAACTGGCCATGGAAGACGTCGCTGAACGTGACTTTGCTTCGTTAACTGAGGCGTTGGTATTGCAACCCCTTGGTATGACTTCAAGCACCTACTCGCAACCGTTAAAAGAAGCATGGCATGAGCGCGCTGCGACTGGTTACCGGGGAAGTGGTGAGATCGTGGAAATGAATTGGCACGTTTATCCTGAGCAAGCGGCTGCCGGCCTCTGGACAACGCCTTCGGACCTGCTCAAATACGCAGCATCCGTTCAACGTTCATATGCCGGGAGCGAGGAAGAAATACTCTTGCCGGCTACTGTGCAAGAAATGCTCACACCGGGGATGGATAATCACGGCCTCGGTCCGTCTATCTCCGAAGATGGCCTGTACTTCCAGCATGGCGGCGCAAACGAAGGGTTTCGCTGCTTCCTGTCAGCATCCATAAAAGAGGGGTATGGCGTTGTGATTATGACCAACTCCGACAACGGATCAGACCTGAGCCGGGAAATCCGGTATGCCATTGCTGAAGAATATGGCTGGCCAGGCCATGAACGGGACATTCGAGATATCGTTGAGCTTTCTGATGATCAGATCGCGGTACTCACGGGAAACTATGCGTTTGAAGAATGGGGGCCGGTACAAATTGTTATAGAAGAAGAGGGTCTGTTTGCTGTGGGAGGCCCGCTAAGTGAGCCGGCGCTATTGCTGGCAGAATCGCCCACGCAACTGTTTGATGCAACGGAAGGGGTGCGCTTCGAATTTGACATACAGGAAGATGAGGCCGTCTCGTTCACCGTAGTAGGCCGAACGGCGACGCGGGTTGAATAAGGCCCTGTTTCTGGGGATTCCGGGAATTTCTCCAGGAGTGAGACAACAAGTAAAGGGCCGGCCCAGGTCGTCGACTGGTAAGATCCGTGGCGTTACAGAAAGCTGTCTTGGTGCTTAGACGCTATAGAGCATTAATTTGTATTCTTTTCTACGGGTGTAGGTCTTTTTTTCTTGTTAACGAAAGCTTATCACAGTGAGAAACACCTGAAAGCTAGATAAAAGCTGTAACCCTTCTGATTTCTCTCTCGTTTTGTTGCTACACGGGTGTGCTACTTGAGGCAAGAAGTACCGCCACCTTCTTTCACCAATACCTAGTAGACAGCGAGTACGCAATGAACCATTCAACACACGGTTTACAGTCCATTGCTAAATCCACCGGGCTTACAATCCTGGCTTCAATAGGCATTGGTCTGATTGGAGCAATTACGGTAGCACAGGGCATCGATATCAATTTGACAGCCGATGTTGAATCCACGGCTGCGAACATGCTTGAGGCTGAAAAAGCCCTGCACGCGAAAGCTTATCTGGGTGGCCTGGTGTTTTGCATTGAGGCGCTTGTTGCAGCAGGACTTTTCCTGTTGGTCCAACGTTATAACGTGATGTTGGCCCTGGCGAGCTTAATTGTTCACATAAGTGCCACTGTGCTGATGGGACTTGGGGCGGTGTTTGCGATGAACGCGGCGCAAGTGGCTGGTAACGAAGCCTACATCGCATTAGGCCACGATAGCCAGCTGCTACTGGCAAGCTTGCAAGCAACCTCCGATTATACATCTTTTCATCTGGGATTGGTTTTGGCGTCGTTTGCCAAAGCTGGATTCTTTTATCTGTTCCTGAAGTCAGGCCTTATCCCCAGATTGATCGCCGGCTGGGGCATCTTTGCCTCGCTCTTTGTTGGCATCACCATTGTTGCCCGCGATTTTATGCCGCTTCTCGGTAGCGGTACCATCACGGCTGCTTTTTTGGCCAGCAACCTAATCGCCATCCTGGCGCTGGGCGTGTATTTGGTAATGCGAGGTGTTAGGGTTAAAGGGGCCATTGAAAATAGAGTAGGGATGGGCGTGTAGCGATTTTACTCCATAATTTTTAGGGGATGCATATCGTGTATTCCTATACTGAACAGTTCGTCAAACGAATTGAAGGGCTATCTGGCTGAGTGGTGGACGGGTAGTTGGTTCTCTCACCTCTCGAGTTGTGCAACTCAAAAAGGCATAATAGGGATCTATGATATCTTTTCCAGGATGAGATGTATACGTTGAGATCAAGGATATTCATAGTCGAATGGTAACCAATTGCAAACACCGCTTGTCCAACCCCAATAGCCTGATCTGGAAATCTCTAAAGGATTGTTGGGGAATCCCAGTTCATTAAATGTTACCTGGCTGCTTAATAGTTTCACCGAAGAGCGGGTGTACTCACGATGTTTCGCCAACCTTAAGCCCATGCGTTTATAGTAGTCCGGAGGCATATACGCTTTTTTGTACATGACGTGCAAGAACTCACTAAACAGAAGTGTTCGCTCATGAGTTTGTTCAGATGGAATGAGGATTGAACTTGCATAAGCTGGGTCTTTTCCAAAATCCTCCATTGTAAATAGAAAATCATTTTCTGAGTATTTCCAGATATTGGCATGGAGTCTATACATTACGAAGCCACTTTTTTTGAGGCTACGATCGGCCAATGCCCTTAAGAAATGTTGCAGGCTTCCCTCAAAAGCTGAGACCCGGCGGTCTCGCCACCTTCTTTTTTCTCTTTGTTTTGAAGACTCCAATTCTTCAAAAAATGGTTCTCCATTAAAAGCAAACTCCGAGCCGGAGGCCCAGAAATCCTCTAATACATAAGTAAGCTGGTAACCGAGCGACTTATTTTCAACAATAATGGGTTCTAAGGCCGAGGCTGTTAGGAAGCCCGAAATCATGTCAATCCTGATAACATCAGGATTGACAATTTTGCACCCTCTACGATTTGGCGTTTCGCCAAGGAATCGTTTCTTGAACTCGGATAAGTTAAGATTCCATTTCTTACTCAGGCCCTCCCTTCGCTTTCCCTCAACTTTTCCTTCAATTGCCAATTCTTCCATTTCATAAATCTGCGGTGAAAGCTTGATTTCGAGGTGTATGGTTTTATCAGAGACTTCTACAGATTGAATATGGCGTTTATATCCGATCCGCATAACAACCAGTTTATATACTCCCGGCTGTGTGGCAGCGATAGCAAATTCGCCATTTTTACGAGATACGTCACCTTTGGTCGTGTTTGCCAAAAAAACGTGGACATCGCTTAGTGGTTTTTTTGATTCCTGATCAAATACGATTCCACTGACAGCGTTCGCCGTTTGCGCAGATACAGGTACAGCAAATAATAAGAGGGAAAAGACAAAAGCAATGATGCCGACAGCTTTCATAATAACCCCTACATTCTTTTGATAAATAAAATGAGTCGAGTTGTGACCATATGTAATCGCCAAAATTACTGGTGGCTGGCTTCACTGATCATTATGTAATTGTTTCCTCAGAAATTCCTTTTAGGGCATGCGGGTATATCAGTGTGCTAAGGTTTCGTTATAGACTTCCACCGTTAAGAAAGGCCATTCTGGCCAGATAACTTAACCTCAATCGATTTATAGATTTACTTTTTTGGACTGCAAAATAAGCCTGGTTTCTTTTACTCGGTTATTCATGGCCTCTTATGCAAAAACTATGATTTTAGGCATTGAAAACTTAAAAATCATAGATTCGTGTTTATATGCGCCGGCTGTCCCCTCTAGTGATAAATGCTCTTTATGCATGCATTTGTGCTTTGTTCAGCAAATCTTTATCCGAAAGCAGGAAACTTAGCATATGAGACAAATACAGCGGTAATCGTAATACGATTGTATACTCAACCAGACAATAATGTATGATCTATGATGCAGATTGGGTGCAAAGGCTATAGAGGACAAAGGCGTAAGATTAAAGGTATATGTTATTATAATCTGGATTGTACGAATGAATATTACGTATCCTGCGTGACTGGGCCGATCATGCGTTGCAGGAAAAAGAAGTGGCCATAACATGGACGCCTCACATGCCCATACTCATTCCTTGCTCTTTTTTCACTATTTATTGAGATCTAAACCACCTGCTTGTTCGTCAAAGGTTTAGTCTATCAATCGAAGGTGAGTTTCAGCAAAGCAATTGTAGATGCAGGAGCAAGCAGAAAAAGAGCGGTTGCTTTCCAGCCGCAGTGAAAAGACCTGGAAGAAGTGGGGACCGTATCTGTCGGAGCGGCAGTGGGGTACGGTGCGGGAGGACTACACGTACGATGGCGAATCCTGGAATTCTGTGTCGCACGACATGGCGCGGAGCTACGCCTATCGCTGGGGCGAAGACGGGATTGGTGGATTCTGTGACAGCAAGCAAATTCTGTGTATTGCGCCGGCGTTCTGGAACGGCAACGATCCCATCCTTAAAGAGCGACTTTTTGGTCTGACCAACCTCCAGGGCAATCACGGGGAAGACGTAAAAGAACTCTACTTCCACCTGGATTCCTCACCTACCCATTCGTATTGCAAATACCTATACAAATACCCGCAAACCAGCTACCCCTACAATGAGCTGGAAATAGAAAATCAGATCGGCAAAGAAAAGCCAGAATACGAAATCCTCGATACGCTCGCCTTTCGGGATAGCCGGTACTTCGATTGCTTTATTGAGTATGCAAAGGAAAGCCCGGAAGACATCCTGGTGAAAATCACGGTGCATAACCGTGGGCCACAGGCACATCCGATACATGTGCTGCCGCAGATCTGGTTCAGGAATTACTGGAAGCACAATCCGAAATACATCCGGCCCGTGATTGTTGAAATTGAGCCGGGCGTATTGGCGACAAAGTCTGAGCGCAACGGGGAATACAACGTGTACCATGAAGGCGGCATGGCGTTGTATTGTGAGAATGAAACCAACAACCAACGGCTCTACGGCATTGAGAGCGATACGCCGTATGTGAAAGATGGCATCAATAACCACGTGGTAGAAGGAGCGCCTACGGTTAATCCGGATGCACTGGGGACACGGGTGGCAATTTGGCACAAAGACGTATTGGAGCCCGGTGCCCACAGGATTTACAAAATGCGTTTGAGCAAGCGCAAAAAAGAAGACCCGTGGCACGACTTTGACGCCGTCTTTGACGCGCGTAAAGCAGAGACCGACGCATACTTTGCGTCACTCACGCCTTCGCGCCTCGATGATGAACGTAAAAAGCTACTGCGCGATGCCTTTGGTGGGTTGCTCTGGACCAAGCAGTTTTATTATTACGACGTTTTTAAGTGGTTCTTTGGCGACCCGGGCGTTAATGAACCCGTGCGCGGGCGGCAGCGGAATGTGCAGTGGCAGCACCTGATCAACCGCCATGTCATCACCATGCCTGACAAGTGGGAGTATCCATGGTATGCTGCGTGGGACCTTGCTTTCCATACCACCACCTTTGCCCGGGTAGATGCTGCTTTTGCCAAGCGTCAATTACACTTGATGCTGACGGATGATTACATGCATCCCAATGGGCAAATCCCTGCCTATGAGTGGAATTTCTCTGATGTGAATCCGCCCGTGCATTCCTGGGCCGTTTGGGAAGTTTTTCAGCAAGACAAAGCTGAAAACGGCGAAGCAGATTACAATTTTTTGGAGAAGTGTTACCTGAAGCTGCTGCTGAACTTTACGTGGTGGGTAAACCAGAAAGACAAAGACGGTGCTGCCCTTTTTGACGGCGGGTTTTTGGGACTGGATAACATTGGGGTATTTGACCGCAGTAAAATGCCGGCCGGCATCAAAAGTATGCAGCAGGCAGACGCCACTAGCTGGATGGCGCTCTTTACGTTGAACATGTTGCGGATGTCGATCGAGCTTGCTCTCCATAATCCGATTTACGAAGAATCTGCTGCCAAATTTTTGCGTCAATTTTTGAATATTGGCTGGTCGATGCACAACATCGGTGGAGAAAACGTCTCGCTGTGGGATGACGAAGATGCGTTTTATTACGACGTGGTGCAGTTGGAAAACGGGCACGCAAGCCGGCTGAAGGTCCGGTCTTTGGTTGGCATCATCCCTTTGTTTGCTGTTGAGGTCATCCACAAAGACCTCATCGATCAACTGAAGCACTTTAAAAGCCGCGCGCAAGGCATCATTGACACACGCCCGGACCTGGCTTCACTGATCTCCCGAATTGAACGAACCAACGATGATGGGTACTACCTGTTTTCGATCATGCGGGGCTTTCGACTGGAGCACGTACTGAAACGGCTATTGGATGAAGACGAGTTCTTGTCGCCGTATGGCATCCGTTCTCTCTCAAAATACCATGCAGAAAACCCGTTTGTCTTTGAGCATTATGGGCAGCATAAGATTGCTTATGTGCCAGGGGAGAGCAACACCGACATGTTTGGCGGCAACTCCAATTGGCGTGGTCCGATCTGGTTTCCGATCAATTATCTGATTATTCGGTCTCTGTTGAAATTCTATGAGTACTATGGCCCAACCTACACGTACGAATTTCCAACCGGGTCGGGCAACAAGCTGAATCTGAAAGAAATTGCCCGTGAACTGACGCGCCGGCTCCTGGGACTCTTCGAACGCAACGCAGAAGGTCGCTATACCTACCACGGAGACGACCCCATGAAGCTGTTTGCCGGTGATGCACATTTTCGGGAGCGACATCTGTTTTACGAGTACTTCGACGGAGAAAGTGGCCGCGGCCTTGGAGCCTCTCACCAAACTGGCTGGACGGCCCTGATTGCCAACTTGCTTCTTGAAGTGGATTTGGACGCTGATGCCCCCCGCAATGGATAAGAATCCTTACCAATTAGCCTTCTGCGTAGTAGCACGGAACGGGCATTAGAATTTGGAACATACCCTATGCGGTTCGTTTCATTATAACATGCATTTTTGATTGACAAAAAAGCGTGACAACACCAAACGCTCGGCCACCAACGATGCGATGTTGCTTGTCTGTGCCGGTTGTCTGTGGGAGACAACCATTTGCATAGATGGGGGGAATTCCGTGCCGGCCTGATTACTGTAGCCGGCCAGATCGCTATTGTTGGTGCCATGAACATAAATAGCTTAAGACCATGGACAACATTGCACCTGAGAATAAGCCGGCCTACGAGAGCAATGAGCTGATAGACCGGTTGCCGCCGCACCTGAAGCAGTTTATAAAACCGCAGGAATACGATGCCTATACGCCGATCAACCAAGCGGTATGGCGGTATGTGATGCGCAAAAATGTGCAGTACCTCTCCAAGAGTGCCCACGGCTCATATGTCAGCGGCCTCAAAAAAACGGGTATTTTTGTCGAGGAAATCCCAAGCATGTACGGCATGA
>JBCCIM010000117.1 GCA_039111535.1 Bacteroidota bacterium
CGAGGAACTGATCAAACAGGTTGTGCTCATAACCAATTTCGTATGCCACTGTTTTGGGCATCGGATGGTTCGGGTTGCCAATGGCCGCCGTCTGCGAGAAGAACTCGGTACGGACAAGGAACAGCTGAAGCGGATCAAGAATCTGCCGGAAATGGCCATAGTTGAAGTACAGCTTGCTGTTCACCGTAATCGGGAATGAAACCCCAACACGCGGACTAAGGAATACCTGGCGATCTGTTGGCTCTGTTGGCAGGTTCTCTTCGAGATTGGCCGAACCAAATTTCGCCGTAAAAGCGCGCGTATATGCGTCATATTCGATCCATTCACCACCCGCGTGGAAGTAGTCCAAACGAACACCCAGGTTAGCAACCATACCCTGGAATTCGAGTTTGGTCTGTGCATAACCACCACCGACATGCGGCTGACGGTTCCACTTGAACTTCGGATTGGCGTGATGTACATGGAATGAGTCCTGGTCACCATGGTTCACATTGTAATCACCATAGTCGTAAGACAGGCCAGCTTTCACCTGCATAAAGCGGTTAACCTGGCTGGTAATGTCAAACTGTGCCATGTAGCGAACTACGTCAGACGTATCGCGACCACGACCGCCACCACCGAGGAGATTACCACCGAGGTAGATATCGCCCTGGCCACCTGGCTGCGGATCCCATGAAAGGGGCGCATCATCTACAGGCACACCAGCGATGGTGTTGATGATGTTTTCTGCGTTACGCGCTGGGCCCGGACGGGTGAAATATTCAGTTGACTGACGCTGGAAGCGTACTTCGTAGAATGTATTTGGGTTTACCGCATGCGTAAATTCAGCACCGATGTTAAACCGGTCGATGTCAGACAGCGTGTAGTTATTGTCCCGGAATACATGGTCACCGTTTGAGCGGACAGCCATCAAGTCGGAGCGGTTGTCCCACGGATAGTCGGGAGACTCGCCACGGTCAAAAGAGCTTACCCATGCCTGGTTACTGGTATTCATACCCAGTTCCTGTGCAAACAAACCGTTTACAACGAACTTCATACCGGTACCTACATCAGACGTCAACTTGAACTGTCCGGTGTAACCCTGGTATGCATCACGCTGCTGGGAAACGATATAGGCACGCTGCGTCTGGCGATAAGAAGCAAGGAAACGCAGGTTACCCAGTTTTTGTCCACCTGGCACGGGACCACCAATCGTGGCATCCACTTCAAAGTCAGGTGTTTCAGGCTCAAAGTCTTTGCGCAGGCGCCACATCATGAGTTCTTGCAGCTGCTCTGCAGAGAGGTCGTTGGTTGGGTCATCGTCGCCGGCCAGACGATCAGCAAACGAGTTAAATCCTTCCCATTGTGGATAAAACTCGCGCGTGTAGCGATCCCAGCCGCTTTCAGCAGTGTGTGTACCAACAAATGCTACGTCGGGGTCTACGTAGGGGCGCATGAAGAACGAGTCTTCATTACCAGGTTGTGGACCAAAATACTTTTTGGCCGGTGCGCTGTAGCGCATGACCGCATCTACCGTGTAGTTGGTGCGGCTTCCTTCTTTGGTTACGAGGTTGATCAAACCAGAGCGCAGGTTGCCATATTCAGCATTGAAACCACCCGTCTGAACCTGAACCTCGTCCACAGAGGTAAAACTCACGTTCATAAATGGTTCGGTGGTCCGGCCGCCGGCAGTAGACATCCCGTCTACAAGGAAAGCGATTTCATCGCGACCACCGCCACGAATAGAGAGTCCGGAATCGATACCGGCCTGCAGGTTGATCACTTCCGTTACACCAGCAACGGGGAGGTTTTCGATCTCGTCTGCAGTGAGTGTCGCGATGTTTGCAGAAACGTCGCGTTGTACAATCGGTCGTTCTGCCGTAACCACTACCTCATCAAGACCTACCTGCTCTTCCTGCATTAGGAAGTTTACTTCGGTAGTCAAGTTGGTACTGACACGGATACCTTCAGTGAGTCGGGTATTATAACCGACAAAAGAAGCACGGACTGCGTATGAACCGGGGCGAACGTTGATGATATTGTAATACCCATCAATGTCTGTTACAGCGCCCTGCGTTGAACCGTCGATAACGACGTTTACGCCAGGAAGCGCTTCCCCATTGCCTGCATCGGTAACACGACCGGAGATCTTGCCGGATTGTGCAACTGCTACTGCCGGCAGGAACAACGCTAGTAGGAATACAAGTGTGGTTGCCTTTCGCATGGTAGGTGCGTAGCTGGTTGGGTGAATGATGTTCACGATAAGTTAATTACGCTCATATACATGGCACCCGGACGCACAAAAGCGCTTCGCACTTGGGATGCGGCACACTGAACCATGGGATAACTCAGTAGCATATGTTCGATTGTAACTAACGGGGGCCCCCAAGTAGCCGGTAGCGAGGGCGGATCTTTTATGTAAAAGATGTAAATTAAATATTAAGATTTCAGCTAATAATCAAGGCACAATTCAGCGATAACTTATTCACTTCTGCTTAAAACCGCTGATATCCTCCCAATGATCGAATTCAATGCAGCGCTATTTACGACTAAAAAGGCTATTGTAAAAACGCTAAATTCGATAACAAAGCCGATTATCAAGCAGTTAGTTTCACCTGGCAGGCACAAGCGTCAAACGCGTCCGGCAAACTGCTATCGTAAGCAAAATAGATATTATCCTACTCGCAAATACATACCCCTAAATCATTGTAAATAAAAGAAGTACTGTCGCAGTTTTTTAGCAAGGAAATCCTGGTGCCGGCACTGTGCTGCGTGAAGAAACTCACTCCCTGCCACTCATATCCCACCAACAACACATGAGAACAAATTTGCAATAAAATGAGAAAAAATTGCAATTATGATCGCATGTTTCCCAGGTTAACTATGAGAATAAATAGAAGATTTTGTCAAATCCGTTACAAGTTGAATTTTTTTCTATGAAGGGACATGTAAATGGGTGTATGCGTAGCATTTGTGTAATTCCTACCCGCAGCTTGTATGGAAGCAGTACGATTGTGCTGCCTTTTCTAAAGACTGCTTTACCATCTGTCAAAGGTATCTGTGCATCTTTTTATCGCAACCGTGAATCCTTGTTGCTGAGTGCCTGTACAACTAACTTGTTATTACATGTAACAACAAGCACATTTGATGTACTAACCCTGTGACAATCTATCTGATACACCTTTAAATCTGTCCTAAGCCTTATGCTCGATGTCCTCTCTCAACCCTGGCCCTGGTATATTGCCGGCCCCCTGATTGGCCTCATGGTACCGGCGCTATACATATTTGCCGGCAAAGCGTTTGGAATTTCATCCAGTTTGCGCCACGCCTGCGCCGCCGTGCTTCCCAGTAAAGCAGCATACTTCAACTACAACTGGCGCCAAAAAGGGTTATGGAATCTGATTATGGCGCTGGGCATTGTGATTGGTGGCTTTATCGCGACCACCCTGCTTGCCAATCCTAACCCCATTGCCCTGTCTGATGCCACCATTACAGATTTGTCTGCACTCGGCCTTACCAATTTTAACGGACTGGTGCCCGCTGAGATTTTCAACTGGCAAAACCTGCTGACGCCGGTTGGCTTTTTGATGCTTGTGCTGGGCGGCTTTCTCGTTGGCTTTGGTGCACGGTATGCTGGCGGTTGTACGTCTGGCCATGCAATCACCGGCTTGTCCAATTTACAGAAAGCGTCCCTGTTTGCAACGCTCGGCTTCTTCATTGGGGGCTTGCTGGTTACGCACTTTGTTTACCCTATCCTCTTTTAATTGCCATGACGATGACTACTGAATCAACCACAACGGAAGCCCCGGTGCTTCGTGCCACCGGCATGTTGATGTACCTCGCCATGGGCATTGTCTTTGGCATCATCCTCACCAAGAGTGAAGTGATTTCCTGGTTTCGCATCCAGGAGATGTTTCGTTTCCAAAGTTTTCACATGTACGGTGTGATCGGCAGTGCGGTGCTGGTTGGCGCCGTGTCAACCCTGCTGATCAAGCGTTTCGATGTCAAAACGTTGTCTGGTGACCCTATCGAGATTAACGACAAGCCGTATCAACGCGGGTACAATCAATGGTTTGGCGGCACAACGTTCGGCCTCGGCTGGGCACTCACTGGTGCGTGCCCTGGGCCCCTGTATGCTTTATTGGGCGGCGGCGTGTCTGTCATTGCTGTTGTTTTGTTTTGTGCGGCATTGGGTGCGCTGGCTTACGGCTATCTCAAGCCGTCTCTCCCCCATTAGCCGCCGGGCATCACCCTACAGCTAACAAGCCGTAGATTTTATATACTGAACCCGATACACCGATACCTCCTTTTATCCGGGCAGTGGAATCCCTACGGGCGAAGCCACGTACAACAGCTTGTCATTACAAGTAATGATCTGTTTTCGCACTGCTTTCGGCTAATATCAACATACGACCCATTTTCCTAGCTCAAAACCTGGTATGTATTTCCGACAAGTATTTGAACCCAGACTCGCACAGTACGCCTACATTATTGGATGCCAGCGTACAGGCGAAGCGATCGTTTTTGACCCACAGCGGGACATTCAGCGCTACATCGACATAGCTTCGAAAGAAGGATTGAAGATCACTGCTGTAGCTGAAACCCATATCCATGCTGATTTCCTGTCGGGTGCACGCGCATTTGCAGACGCCCACAATGTTGCCCTGTATCTGTCCGATGAAGGCGACGAAGATTGGAAATATACCTGGGCAAAACAGGCTGGATACAACTTTCATCCGTTAAAACACGGTGATATGTTCAGGATTGGCAACATTGGCTTCCAGGTCCTGCACACCCCTGGTCATACGCCGGAGCATATTTGCTTCCTTGTAACCGATTTTGGTGGCGGTGCTGATGAGCCGATGGGCATCGTGTCTGGCGACTTCGTATTTGTTGGAGATCTGGGCCGGCCTGATTTGCTGGAAACAGCCGCCGGCGTGCAAGGCGCACAAGATGCGTCAGCTGCCCGACTGTACGATTCTGTAAAACAATTTTTAACCCTGCAGGACCACTTGCAGATTTGGCCCGGACACGGAGCAGGCAGTGCATGTGGTAAAGCATTGGGCGCCGTGCCGATGTCTACCGTTGGGTATGAAAAGCAGTTTAATGCTGCTATTCAGTTCGCCCATGAAGGCCGCGCACCCTTTGTAAATGCCATCCTTGACGGACAGCCTGAACCTCCGCTCTATTTCGGACGCATGAAACGGGAAAACAAAGAAGGGCCGGCGGTTCTTCCGGCAATCCCGATACCCCGGCAAATACCAATTGCAACGCTAATGGATGCAGCGGCGGCAGACGATACGGCTATCCTGGACCTCCGCACTAACCGATCTGCATTTATGCAGCAACATGTGCCGAAGGCCTTGTTTGCACCCCTCAATAATTCTTTCCCTACCGTCGCCGGCTCGTATATCAGGCCCAATGAGGCGGTATACCTTGTGGTAAAATCTTCAGCAGACGTACGCGAAGCGGTAGACAACCTGGTGCGTATCGGGATTGACAACATCGCCGGCTACACGCTTGCACAAGAGCTTGCCTCTGCATCAAATTTGTCTCAGATCCGGGAAATTGCGATTACGGACCTCGACATTTCCGGACGCGCAAACAATGCCGTGCTAGATGTACGTCGCAAAGCCGAGTTCGATGAAGGTCACATCCCAGAGGCCATCAACATTGCGCATACACGCCTGCTCGACCGGCTGGATGAGCTTTCCGAAGACACAACATATTTCGTGCACTGCAAAAGTGGCGGACGAGCAGCACTGGCCAGTGCCATGCTGAAGCGAGCCGGCCACGATGTCGTTTATGTAAACGGATTGTACGCTGAATGGGCAAAACACAATAGAGAAGAAGCTGACCAGTCGCTGGCAGCCTGATACACGCCAGCGGTTGTTCACCTTTATAACTAACCGCGATTAGACTACGAAAAACCATGTCTGCATGGTATCGGAAGTATAACAAGACGGATGCCGGCGGCGACTTGCTCGCCGGACTCACCGTGGGGATCATGCTGATCCCGCAGGGGATGGCGTATGCCATGCTCGCGGGGATGCCCCCCATCCACGGTCTGTATGCCTCCCTCCTCCCCCTCGTAGTTTACGCCTTCCTCGGTACCTCCCGCCAGCTCTCAGCAGGCACGGTTGCTATTGACAGCTTGCTGGTGGTTTTTGCGCTCCGCAGTTTTGCAACCCCGGGCACGGATCACTATATCCAGATCGCGTTTATGTTTGCCGCCATGGTCGGCCTGATCCATATTGCGTTCTCGATAGGGCGGATGGGGTTTCTGGTTAACCTGTTGTCGCGGCCTGTCATCCTGGGTTTTATTTCTGCCGCAGCTACCATTATAGGCTTCAGCCAGCTGTCCAATATCATGGGACTCTCCTTCCCGCGAGCAGAACGCATCATTATTGTACTGATCGAAGCCGGCCGCAATATAGCAGATACCCACATACTCTCGCTTGGCATCGGCCTCGCCGGCATTGTGCTACTCCTGTCCCTGAAGCGGTTTATTCCAAAATTTCCAGCGGCCCTGCTGGCAGTAGGGCTCAGCATTCTGGCTACCTGGTATTTCAGGTTGGACCAGTATGGCGTGCGTATTCTTGGCGACATCCCAACAGGGCTACCGGGGCTCGTTATTCCGATTTTCGACCTCAATCTTGCGGGCCAGCTGTTTGTGAGTGCGCTCACCCTTGCCCTTATCCAGTTTACCAATGTGGTATCGCTCGGCAAGTACTATGCGTCCATCAACAACCACAGTATCAATCCGAACAGGGAGCTGTTTGCCATTGGTATGGCAAACCTCGTCGGGAGTTTTTTCCAGAGTTATGCCGTTTCCGGTGGTTTTTCGCGCTCAGCGGTTAACAACGAAGCTGGTGCACGGACGCCCATGGCAAACCTGGTAGCCGCTACCCTCGTTGCCTTGACACTCCTCTTTCTTACACCAATTTTCTACTACTTGCCCGTCCCGATCCTTGCATCCATCATTATGGTAGCCGCTTTTGGTATGATCAACATCTCCGGGATTCGCAACCTCTACAAGATGAAACGCAGCGATGGACACCTTGCCCTTATGACTTTTATTGTCACGCTGGTGCTTGGACTGCAAAAAGGTATTCTCATTGGTATTGCTGCCTCGGTTGTCGTAGTGATGTACCGGATTAGCAGACCCAACGTCGCTGTCCTGGGCAATCTCCCGGGCACACGTTCTTTTAGAGATGTAGAGATTTTTGAAGAGGCCAAATTGATTGCCGGCATCCTCATCCTCCGCGTTGACGCCTCTTTCTCTTATGCCAATGCAGATTACCTGAAAGAACTCATTGTTCATATCTGCGATTTGCCAAAGAATACGGATATCCACTCCGTTATTATCGATGCCAGTGCAGCCAATGACCTCGACACCACCGCTGTTGAGGCGCTGTTCTCTGTTGTAGAGCAACTGGATGAGCGTGAGATTGGTCTGTACTTTACTGGTGTGCACGGCTCGGTGAGTGGCGTAATCAGGCGATCAGGATTGGAAAAGCGTCTTGGAGAGGACCATTTCTTCCTCAGTCCTTACCGGGCTGTGCAGCACATACAGTGCGAAAAGGGCATTTCGCAGATCAGCGAACGTGAAATAATTCAGGCAGCCAGCCTGACCGGGTCGCTGCCGGCGCCTGTTACGAACCCTGATTAAATTTGGGGGCAAACTCGCGCAACGGCATGCTGTTGTGTTTGCCTTTCTCACCATCACGAACCAGTTCGAGCTCGTAAGACACTTTATCCGTTCTATAATACCGGCGCTGAAAATAGACGGGCTTGTCGTGGGTTGTCATGGAAGTCCGTTCGATGAGAAAAAGCGCAAGCCCTTCGCGCACATGAAGCTGCTCAGCCAGAAAACGATCGGCATTTACAGCCCCGAGTCTATAGTGACCACGCAGTACCTCAATTTCGTAGTCTTCTTCGAGGACCCGATAAATCGTTTCATTTTCCAGGTCTGATCCTTCGAGTAACTGCCCGTAAAACGCCGGCAACCAGGTGCGGTCAAATGCGATAGGTTCACCGTTGCCCAAACGCAAGCGCTCCAACACGACGACCTTTTTTCCAGATGACAGGTTGAGCTTTTCCGCTATCGCATCCGGACAAGGTACCGTATCGTGCGACACAATTACGGAAGTGGCCGCAAGACCAGCCTGTTGCATGTCCTCCACAAAACTGGTGAGGCGCACCATGTCCTGCGAAACGCGATTGTCAGCAACAAATGCCCCCAATCCCTGCCGGCGAAATATCAAACCTTCACTTTCCAAGGTCTGCAACGCTCGCCTAACCGTAATCCGGCTCACGCCAAACTGCTCACAAATCTGGTTTTCAGACAAAAGCTGGTCGTTAGGCGCATAGACACCGCCATCGATTCGCTCTCGAATCCAGTTGCTAATCTGTTCATGCCGTGGTTTTCCCGACGCAAGCATACCCACTCCTTTTGTGTACTATTTGTTCAAGGTACGGACGTGGTAACTAAATAGAAAACATGTAATTACAAGTAATCAACTTGTTCAATGCGAACGCCTTTATTGGAAAAAATCATTATTGCATTACGTATGCAATCGGTTTGTATCGTCTAACGTAGAAGTCCAGTACTTTTTTCTGCTTGATTTGGGTTAATGCCATGATGGGTATCTGGACCGTTTTACGCCCCCTGATCACCTGGCGTGTGCTGGCCCATGCCACTCGACTTCCATACCGGATGGCACTTGGGGGGGACATTGTCTAATTTGGCTGCTATTAAAAAGTGGGCTGGCATGCAGATATATTCGTTCATGAACGCCAGGAATCGCATCTTGTAAGCCCAATCTGTATATTCATCGGACACAATGATGAATACCAAGATGAAGCGCAGAACCTTCCTCAGACGCACTGCATTCGCAAGTTGTACCAGTATGATCCCAGTTTCATTGCTGGTTCCCCAACCTATTGCTACCCACCAATTGGCCCGTCCGGAGCTTCTCCAACTCCTGGACGACCCGGATGCTGTTGCAGCCATAGGAGAAGCCTACCTTGCTTCATCTCCAGATCCGCACACAGTAACATCGCTCACAAGCCTGCTAGAACGCCGGCTCGGATCGCTCCGCTTACAAGCACTGCCAGATGCGATTTCAGCGCGTGTTAAACACGACTTTGCAACAGGTTACACCTGTCAGCTCAACGGCTGGATTCTCGCAGAAACCGAAGCGATGCAATGTGCACTCTTTAGCCTCACCAGGGTATAAACAAAGCACCCCACCCCCATGCATACTGATGCGCGTACCCTTGATGACCACAGTGTCATTGAAGGAGATATTTGTATCGTTGGCGCAGGCGCTGCCGGCATCAGCATGGCCCTCGAATGGGCCAATACCGCTTACAACGTGATTCTCCTCGAAGGAGGTGGATTTAATGTTGAGTCTGATATCCAGAACTTGTACGCCGGCGAAAGCGTTGGCCAGCGGTATTTCCCGCTCCAATCAGCCCGACTGCACTTCTTTGGTGGCACTACGGGGCATTGGGCCGGCTGGTCAGCACCATATGACCCGCAAGATTTTGCATACCGCCCCTGGATCCCGCACAGCGGCTGGCCTATCTCGCGTAACGATCTCGACCCATACTACAACAGGGCATCCGAGATTGTAGAATTGCAGAAATACTCTTTTGATATCGATGCGTACATAGGCAATGATCCCGAACTGGTAAAACTCCCTTTCGAAGACTCCCCTGTGTGGACCAAAATGTGGCAATTGAGTCCACCGACACGTTTTGGCAAAAAGTACAGGCAGGCTATTGTCGATTCCCCCAACATTCATCTATACACCCACGCCAACGTTTGTAATATTGAGGCAAACGAGTCCGTATCAGCGGTAAAGCAGGTCGAAATCAGAGACCTGAACGGGAAATCACACGCTGTGCGTGCGCGCAGATTTGTGTTGGCCTGTGGGGCAATGCAAAATGCGCGGTTGCTGCTTGCTTCCAACAAACAGGCAACCGCCGGCCTGGGCAACACCAATGACCTCGTAGGTCGCTACTTCATGGAACACCTGGAAGTAGATTCTGCCCGGTTTTTACTCCCAAACCCGGGCCCGATGAAACTGTACACCGTAGATCTCTTTATTTCCAAATTTTTTGGCGAGCTCTCATTAACCGCTGAGAAACAGGAAGCCTTGAAGAGCCTCAACTGTACAGGCTCTCTGCGTCCTGTTCCCCTTTCAGAATCTCCGTTAAGCATAGAGCGATATCCGGAAGACGCCGCAGAAACGATTCGTATGTTCGAATCCCTTGAGATACAGGCTGCAAGCGGCAATTCTATGTTGATCGACCATTCAAAAATAAAAGTGTATAGCATGCATACACGGCTGGAGCAAGCACCAAATCCAAATTCCAGGATTGGCTTGAGCCAGGACAAAGATGCACTTGGGGTGCCGCGAACCAAACTCGACTGGCAGTTGACGAAGCTGGACAAACACTCTATCCGTAGCTTCTATGAAACAGTAGGCGAGGAAGCCGGCCGGCTAGGCATCGGACGCGTCCAACTCAATGATTGGCTATTAAGCGACGACCCTATGTGGCCCCGGCACCTTGCAGGAGGATGGCACCACATGGGCACTACAAGAATGCACACAGACCCCAAACAAGGCGTTGTCGATAGCAATTGCCAGGTACACGGCATCCAAAACCTGTATATGGCAGGTTCTTCAGCTTTCACAACAGCTGGTGCAGCCAACCCAACCCTTACAGTGATAGCCCTCAGCCTCCGCCTGTCCGATTACCTCAAACAAATCATCGACAAAAACTAAGACAAGGAATCCTCAAAACTCCTCACTCAAAACTCCTCACTCCATAAGTTCAACCTCACGCGCATTCTCAGCAGACAGCAACACATCTTCTTCCATAAATCCATCGCGCTTCAGCATATAAGCCGTGATGGCCCAGTATTGATCTGGCGTCAGGGTGTTGCCAGCCTGGTAGGGCATGTTGCGTTTGTTGTAGTTATACAGCAACTGTCCGTTTACACGCGTGGCAACAACTTCTTTGGTTAAACGCGGCCCGATACCGTTTTCTACTTCATGACAACTGGCGCAGTAAGTGGTATAGAGTTGCGTTCCCGTGGCAAGCTGATCGACCTGTTGGCTAACTTCGGGGTTACATCCGCAGTTGTATAGCGCCATCAAGCTACACAGAAAAAGCAGTGTCCAGCGTTGCGCCCTCCTCCCCTGCATGGGTCCCTGTCTTGCGTGAATGAGTTAACCAATGGCACCGCGGTGCCGGCTCCCAAGGTACAGCAAAGTAAGGCAATAAAAAACTGTTACCCCACAACACAATCCCACAACTGCCCGTCTTCAAGGGGCGTCACGAGCGCGGTGATAACAAACGCAAGCGGCATCTGGATTAAGAGGGCTACCATCGCCTGGGCCAGTTGGTTTTCGATGCCATATTTGTCACACAGCGTGAGCGCAAAATAGGTCGGCAGGCTCAGTACACCGGTGACGGGCGGGACAATCCCGAGCATAAACGGCAAACGCATGATGCCCATCGAACATCCCGTTAAAGGACCCACTTCAAAGATTGCAAAAAACCACAGGATAAGTGCGGTGAGCAGTGTACTGAATATGATTGGCGATACTTTCATGACTAACCCATTCGCCAGAACAGATGTGAATTGCTATGTAGAAGAGATGCTAATAGCTTGATTTGATAGAAAAAGGTAAGGAAAATTGACCCTCTAAAGCCAATGTGGACGTTTAATCCCCTCATTAACCACATTAAACAGTCATTCCGAGAACCAGACTTTGCAAAATTTATCGTGTTTGCGCAGATGATGCCTAAACAGAGATCGCTCCCATCATCGCTTTGATTTCCTCTTCTTTAGATTGCAGAGTGGCCCAATGCGCTGCCGTTAATCCGATAGCATCCAGCAACGCCGGATCACAGGCCGGCACCTGCCCTTCTAGCAATCCATCTGCAAGCCGGGACGCTAGATGCGTGACATACACCTCTGTTGCCGGCGTCGGCGCATCACCGGGTTGTTCGTAAAACCGACAGGCATCAACAATGGTCGCAGGTAGCTTCCAGGTTGTTGCAAGCAGGGTGCCAACCCGCGTGTGGTACACCGCAAGAAGCCTGGCTACTTCGCTTTCATCCAGCACGCTATCCAGTTGGCGCGCAACAGACACGATGGTCTGCAGAAGAACGGGTTTGCCTACCTGGTGCAGCAAACCACACATGTACATCTGAGGATCAGGTGCGCCACGCACAATTGCGATCTCCTGCGCATAGAGTCCACTTGCAAAAGCATGGCGCCAGATTTCCTGAATTTCTTCCCGAAACCGCACCACCTGAAAGATCTCGCCCTGCATTGTAACCGATACCGCAATTTTCACCATTGCATGGCCACCCAGCCTCGAAATGGCCTGCCGTAGAGAACTGATTTTATACGTGCCGGCATAAATTGAAGAATTACAGACCCGCAACACATGGCCGGCAAGTGTCTGATCCTGGTGTATTAATTCAGACAATGCCTGGACATCAAACTCGGGATTGCTATTCATCTCCATAATCCGCTGAATCGCAAGCGGCAACACCGGCAATTTCAACTTACCTGTTTCAATACGCGCCGCAATGGCATCATCGTATTGTGAAAAAGCTTTGGAAACAGGGGCTTGCGCAGCAAGGACAGACATGGGCAACAGTATCTTGGAAGTCGGCTTGCACCGCTTCTTCAAAGAGTGGATATTCTATGTTCGATATCGGATGTATCTCCGTGCGCTTTAAAAGCCCCACGCCTCCAGCCCCAAACCAGTCAACTTAAAGATGAATTTGCAAAACCAGTTCGACCTCAGCAATCGCGTAGCCTTTATAACAGGTGCAAGCAAGGGCATTGGATTGGCGATTGCCCGTGGCTTGTGTCAGTTTGGTGCCCATGTGGTAATTAGTAGCCGGCGAGCAGCAGCGGTCGCCGAGGTGGCTGCCGGTTTGCGTGCAGAGGGGCTACAGGTTTCGAGCGTGGGCTGTCACATGGGCAAACCCGATGAAATTGCTGCGGCTATCGATACGATTGGAGAGGAACATGGCCGGCTTGATATTCTAATTAACAATGCTGCTACCAATCCGGTATACGGCCCCATTCAGGACGCAGACGAAGCAGCTTTTGACAAAATCATGCAGGTCAATGTCAAAGGGCCATTTATGCTGTGCAAAGCTGCTTATCCCCTCTTAAAAGCAAGTCCCGGTGCCTCTGTGATCAACATCAGTTCTATTGAAGCCATCAAGCCCGATCAGGGACTCGGACTCTACAGTGTAAGCAAAGCTGCCCTGGTAACCATGACGCAGGTTATGGCAAAAGAATGGGGGGCTGCTGGCATCCGGGTAAACACCATTTGTCCGGGACTTGTGAAAACCAAGTTCAGTGCAGCACTCTGGCAAAACGAACAGATGATGGCACATATCAACACCCAACTCCCCCTCGGCCGCATTGCGCAACCTGAAGAAATGGTAGGCCTTGCCCTGTTCCTTGCATCAGATGCCTCCAGCTACTGCACCGGAGGCATGTACCTGGCCGACGGCGGCTATGTGATTGCTTGAGCGGGATTTCGGGATTTCGGGATTTCGGGATTTCGGGATTTCGGGATTTCGGGGGAGTGAATTCCGCCCATCAAGAAATGCAAACACCAATCAACGAAAACACGACAACACGAAAAACCAAAATCACCAAAAAACGAAATCACCAAAAAACCGACAACACGAAAACCCGAAATCACAAAATCCCCAGGAACCGAGTTAACAGCTAAGCATATTCAAATAGACCAATCAGTCTAATCCATGAATATCAAACACAAAAAAACAGACATTGTCAGCGGTGGTGAAGCTGTATTTCGGGCCAATGGGTACCACAACACCGGGGTTAAAGAAATCCTCGACGCTTGCGGCATCTCTAAAGGCTCGTTTTACAATTTCTTCCCTACCAAAGAAGCGTATGCGCTGGAAGTGATTGAATATTATGGCAACAGGCTGACTGCGTTTATGGACGCGACTTTCTCGGACCAAAGCCAAAACACCATCGAGCGGCTCCGCAGCTTCTATTACAGCCTCGTATCCATTGCTGAAGCTGAAGCGTGTACCAAAGGTTGTCTCGTATACAACATGGCTTTTGAACTTGCCGGCAACAGCGACACCGTAGCCCGGGCACTGGATATTCAGTTTGAAGCCTGGGTCACCCGTGTAACAGCGTGTATTGCGGAAGGACAGGCAGCCGGAGACATTACAACGTCTCAGTCTGCTGAAGACCTTGCTGCAATGCTACACACAGCTGTTAATGGCTCGTATGGCCGCGTCAAAATGAAACGCGACACCGCCCCCATGCGGCAAATGATCGATACCCTGCTTGCATTTATAGCCTCATAAATTTTTTTGCACTCAACTAGACCATTTGGTCTAACTCAATAAAAACACCATGAAAGTTACTCACTCGATTCTACTTGTCGCGCTGCTCAGTCTGCTCTCAGGATGCAAACTGGTTGATTTGCAAACAAAAACATTAAAAAAGGAAGGGCTTCAGGAAGCAAAAATTGCGGAAGGCAAGGCGCTGCTCGATAAAGCCTGGCAAGCGCAGGGCATGGATAAAATGCATGCCCATGCCACCTACCGTGTGGTAGCGGAAGACCATTGGAAAGGTCTTTTGGGGAGGCTAGGCAAAGTATGGCCGGATCTCAGAACGGACCTGCAACTCGATTATGCTATCAATACTTTTGACAGCCGCGTCAAATTCTTGAACGGTAAAAAAGAGGGGACATTGGCCGGGCTGCAAAGCTGGCAATATTACGAACAAGCACCAGGCGGCGATATTGCATTTCTCGATAAAGCAGACAAAAACATCCGATTTGGACTGGCAGCTTTTCAGTACTTTTTTGAGCTTGGTGATCGCTTAAAACGCGCGCCAATCATTACAGCCATTACGCCGGCAGAACGAGAGGGCCAGATGTACGACCGGGTATTTGCTACCTGGAACACAACCAAAGCCCACGTCGAAAGCGACCAGTACAGGGTTTGGATTAACCGGGACACAGGACTCATTGACTTCGCTGAATTTACGGTACGCGACACACCACTCAAGGCACCGGGGGCCAAAGCGTTTTACGGTTCTATCCACTTCGACGATTTCCGCGAAATCAACGGGGTATTAATCCCATTTGAGCAATTCATTTTTATCAATGGCCTGAAAAAAGACCGTAAATTCTTACACAAATTGACAATAGCTGACTTTGAGTTTGACGTCGTGGATCTGGCTACCTTGCGCCCCAATGCACAGCTTGACCTGGTCGGCGACGCTAAAACGGAATAGCCCCGGCATACACCAGGCAATGCCGGCCCGTTTGCCCTACACAGCGGTGACATAGGGCTGGCATTGCTGCTGTTTACCTTAACATTCTTTTTAATCCACAAGGTGAATTACCACCTTCTGATGCACAACGTTATATGAAACTAGGATACGTCATTATTTACGTTGAAGACGTAGCGGAAACGCTCGCTTTTTATACAACTGCTTTTTCGCTGAAAACCAGGTTTGTACACGAAGGCGGAGACTATGCTGAACTGGACACGGGAAGCACTGCGCTTGCTTTTGCCGCAAAGCAGCTAGGCGAATCAAATTTCCCTGACGGCTATACCCCGCTTAACAGCACCTTAAAGCCGGCCGGCATAGAAATAGCCCTTGTTACCGAAGACGTAGCCACTGCTTTTGTAGCAGCCCTTGCAGCAGGCGCTACCCAGATTGCACCACCCGTCCAAAAACCATGGGGCCAGACTGTAGGGTATGTACAAGCACCAGATGGCGTCTTGATTGAGCTCTGTACACCCGTTGGCGGTAGCTAAGGTATCGCTCAGCCGCAAAACCGGGCGCCGGCATTGGACATTTCCTGCACAATGGGCGATATTCGACAAAGCCCTGCCCACATGCCGGCTACCTGTATGCAGTTTTCGGATGTATCTACACCCCATGCTTTTGAGAAATCACTTGCGGCCATACGGACGTTTGTTGATGATGAGCTCGTGCCGCTCGAAAAATCATGGCAAAAAGGACGGTTCAACTACCTGCTTCCTATCCTGGAGCAAAAACGCGAACAGGTAAAGGCGCAAGGCTGGTGGACCCCACAAATCCCCCATGCCTTTGGTGGCCTTGGTTTACGACTGCAAGCTTACGGTCGGATCAGCGAAATCCTGGGCCGCTCCCCATTCGGACACTTCGTTTTCAATTGCCAGGCACCGGATGCCGGCAACATGGAAATCCTGATTGCCCACGGTACCCCTGAACAGAAAACACACTTTCTCAAACCTCTACTCCGTGGTTCAATCCGTAGTTGCTTTGCCATGACAGAACCCGGACAGGCAGGCTCCAACCCTGTTGTCCTTCAAACAACTGCCACCAAAGTTGGCGAAGAATACGTCATCAATGGCCACAAATGGTTCACAACAGGTGCTGATGGCGCCAGCTTTGCCATTGTGATGGCCATAACCAATCCACTTGCTGAAAGTCCGTATGAGCGGGCGAGCCAGATTATCGTCCCAACCAATACACCCGGCTTCAAGCGGATTCGGAATATTTCGGTTATGGGAGATGAAGGGGAAGACTGGATGAGTCATGCTGAGGTCAAACTCGAAAATATCCGGGTACCGCGGTCGTTCTTGCTGGGTGAAGAAGGGTCCGGCTTCAAAATTGCGCAAGAACGGCTCGGCCCGGGCCGTATTCATCATTGCATGCGTTGGCTGGGGATTTGCGAACGGGCATTCGAAATGATGTGTATCCGTGTTGCATCACGTGAACTCAAGCCCGGCGTAACCCTCGCCAACAAGCAGGCCATGCAGCATTTTATCGCGGATAGCCGCGTTGAGATCAATGCAGCCCGTCACCTGGTACTGGATGCGGCGCGTAAAATTGATACGGCAGGGGCTTATGAAGCACGTATCGACATCTCTTTGATCAAGTTTTATGTAGCCGGCGTGCTCCAAAAAGTACTCGACCGCGCTATTCAGGTGCACGGCGCCCTGGGCATGAGCGATGACACCCTGCTTTCGTTCTGGTACCGACACGAACGCGCAAGCCGCATCTATGATGGCGCAGATGAGGTCCACAAAAGCCGGGCAGCGCGGCTGATTCTCAAGGCTTATGCCCCCCCATCTGCATCTGATCAAACCAATGGCAAACCATGACCGATTGGCGTGATCAACCAATAGATCTCAGGGATGGCGATGCCCTCGATATTGCCGCACTGCAGCGCTATCTGCAAGACCACTTCTCTTTCCCAGTTCAAAATCTGCATGTCAGGCAATACCCCAGTGGCTTTTCTAACCTTACGTACGAAATTGGGTGGGACGATACGCGCTGGATTTTACGCCGGCCTCCTCCCGGTGCCAATGTAAAATCAGGCCACGACATGGCCCGGGAATTCAAAATCCTCGACGGCCTCAGCCCCCTTTACCCTCAGGTACCGGCACCCCATCTCTATTGCGATGACCCATCAGTGATTGGCGCGCCCTTTTATATGATGGAACAGGTAGAAGGGGTAATTCTGCGGGCAGGGATGCCGGCAGCTATGCATCCTTCTCCAGCATTGATGACGCAGATTGCAGCGCAGTTCATCCGTACCCTTGCTGAGGTGCACGCGATTGATTACAACGCAGCCGGCCTTGCCGATCTGGGCAAACCAGCCGGATACATCGACAGACAGGTAAGCGGCTGGATTAAACGCTATGGCAAAGCCACGACGGATGATATTCCCGCCATGGATGCCATCGGCAAATGGTTACAGGAAAACATGCCGACAAACCAAAGCGCTGCGTTGATCCACAACGATTTCAAGTACGACAATGTGGTGCTCGATCCGGCAGACTGGACGCAGATCATTGGCATCCTCGACTGGGAAATGGCTACCCTCGGTGACCCCATGATGGATCTCGGCACGACGCTTGGATACTGGGTAACCGACGACGATCCACCGGCGATGCAAGCACTGAAACTGAGTCCGACAACCTTACCAGGCAACCCCTCGCGTAGCACGCTTGCCAACTGGTACGCAGCTGCTACCGGCACATCACTCGACCATCTGGTATTTTACTACGCGTTTGGGCTTTTCAAAATTGCCGGCATCGTTCAACAAATCTATGCCCGATACAAGCAAGGCCACACCAAAGACCCGCGGTTTGCCAACCTCATCCATGCCGTTCGAGCGTGTAGTCAAATGGCGTGGCAAGCAATCCAGACAAACCAAATTGATCCTTAACCATAACACAACGATAAACCACAGGCCCGAAATCTACCCCTATCCTGTGCCTCGATACCCTGCTTATACTTTTTTACCCGAATATGGATTTACAGTACATTAGCGCAACAGCATCTACCATCATCCTTGAAGCCAGGGAACGCCTGCTTGCTATTGTTGATAGTGGCGATCTCCAGGCCATCAAAAAAGCTGACAACAGTTTTGTAACGCGGGCCGACAAAGAGACCGAGCAATTCATCCGCGCCACCCTGGCAGAAACATTCCCTGACCACAACATTCTTGGCGAAGAATTTCCGACCATAGACAAGGGTTCATCCTACACCTGGGTGATTGATCCGATAGACGGCACGCACAGTTTTAAACAAGGAATCCCGCTATACGGCACATTGCTGTGTTTAATGGAAGACAAGACACCCCTGGTGAGTGTTATTGACCTGCCCGCCCTGGGCCGGCAGTATGTAGCGGCTAAAGGCTGCGGTGTAATGCGTAATGGCGTCCCTGTCACCCTTGCGCCGCCAGCATCCTCACCTATTGAAGATGAGGTCATTGCTACAGGAGAACGCGCGCAGTTTGTGAGTTGTGGTCTTGACGGGCTCTTTGACAAATTGATGGCTATCCATCCGCATGTGCGTACGTACTGCGATTGCTTCGGACATACCCTGGCCATAGAAGGAGTTGTTGGCGCAATGGTAGACTTTGACATACGCATCTGGGATTGCATGGCCACGGTACTCTTTATGGAAGAAGCCGGCGGGAAAGCTGTTTGCGTGGGCACACGTATGGATGCGGGACAACCCCGCTACGATTGGGTGTTCGGCAAGCCGGAAGTTGTAGATTGGGTGTGTGATACGCTCAACCTATCCCCTGTTGCTCACTAGTCAGCGCTGAAGTATTCACTTGAGCGCTGTGCAGTAGCATTAACCAGTGTAGCATGCCAATGCTCGTAGCATTGCCGTACTCACTCAACCGTGACAGGTATTTCAATATGCGCAGTTGTACTTGGTGCGGTAATCGCATTGAGCACTTCAAAAGTCAGCGATAGCTCCCTTACCCGTTCCACAGTTTTAACCTGAACGGTTTCTTCGTGGTGCGCCGGCACCTGCACAATGCCAGTGCTGTTGTGGAGGGTGTAGTCCGTCGTGTTTTTGAGCATCATGGGCATGTCTGAATTGTTTTTCAGCACAACGGATAACACAGTTGCATCTCCACCATACCAAGCTTCTTCTACCACCAACGAAGCCTCAAGCAGGGGCACGAGGTACGCCCCTTTCCCGATCAGTTGATTACGGTAATAGGCAGCGGTCCGTCCGGTTTGCATGGCTGCTTTGATGCCGGCTTCAGAGCGTTCCTCCGCAAAAACGAGCATCAGCGGCCGGTGCCCACCCTCTGGTACTTCATACTGCCAATCTACCAGACCATGGATGTCGGAGGTACCAACTACAGTCAGATTATGCGCGTACGCAATAGCGAGGGCTTCATCCGAATACGTGTGATCGTTGACCACTTCAATGCCGTGCAGCAACCCTTCCTCGATCAATTGGCGGTGCATATCTGTTAATGTGGCAACGCCATCAGCGCGCTGGGCCGTCCAGTTCGGGTGATCCCAGAAAACAAATCCGCCTTGCCGTTTCACTTCACGAAAGACGTCAAAGGGATCGTCCATCATCAGTTTGTTGGCATCTGTAATAAAGATGGCATTGGAATGCCCCGGCGGCATGTCACGCGTCACTTCTGCGCCCTGAATTACAATCAGGTCATGGCCTTCAGCCACTTCCGTGGCAATGTGATGGGATCGGTTGCGGTCGGGATGCGGGATGTCGTTTATGTGGGGTTGGTATTCTAGATGCTCTGTTAGAGAAATGGCATCCAATCCATCACGGATGGCTTCCTGGACGCGAATGTTGGGCCAGACGCTGCCATCGGAAAAAACAGTGTGAATGTGGAAATCACACAGCAGGGTTTGATAACCGGGGATATCTGGAAAGGTGATAACGCGGCCGTGTTCGTGGGAATGCTGGGCAAGCGCCGGCGTCTGTGCGAGTAACAACGCCAGGAGAAAAAACAGGCTCTTTTTCATGATGCGAGGGGGTGCAAATCAGAACAATGGGGTTTTAAAATAACCGAATAGTCCACGGATGCGGTTATCAAGACGTTAACCCTGTTCGACCAGAACTGCAAGTCTCGCTTCTTGCATTATCTGAGGGGATAAAAAACCAGTCCAAATGAAAGCCGGCTCTCTGCATACCCAAAATCATCCGGATCAATATCGAGCATCACCGTCCGCTGCTCTACCTCATTAAAGCCGCCCCATCCCAGCCGAAGACCTACTTCCAGCGCAACGGCAGGGGTCAGATAGTACGAAGCGCCGCCGCCCAGGGTTATGCCGCCGCCCAGGAACTCGAGATCGATATCTTCACGAACAACAGCTACAGCACGCAGTGCC
>JBCCIM010000118.1 GCA_039111535.1 Bacteroidota bacterium
GCTGCTGCTGCTGCTGCTGCTGCTGCTGCTGCTGCTGCTGCTGCTGCTGCTGCTGCTGCTGCTGCTGCTGCTGCTGCTGCTGCTGCTGCTGCTGCTGCTGCTGCTGTAGGCCTTTGAAGGCAATTTGACATTCGCCCAAGTTGACCGTCAATCCTTTCACAGCATTTTCTCTTCTCTGTTTTGCATTCACTGGAATTTTCTATTTTTTCTTTCACTTTGGAACTAGGCGTTTCCTCTGATATTGACTGAAAACAAGGCTGAGACACCGCAGCAAACTTTCAATGCCTTAAGGATTGTGTGCATTCTTTGACTTTATAAGTCTCATTGATATCACAGCCTCATAAATAAGTGCTCTTGAATAGTCTTCATACATGAATATCTCAAGAACAAATTCTGGAAATCTTTAGTGGACATTTTGATCTTTCCCAATCTTTGAATTTCTCTGTGATTTAATCAGAGACTGATGTGAATTGAAACACACTGTAGCTTGTATTGTTGATAGAAATTCGTTTTGCTTCCTTCTTTGGTTCAGCTTCACAATGATCATCCAAGGGAGTGCTTTCTTTTTCTGGGCCGTTTTGCTCCGGTACTGGACTGGACTGCTATCATACGCCACTACAAGTATGTGCTTGATCCATAATGTTTTGGTGTTGCAGTTTTTGCACGTAGTGGTTGAAACTATAAGTAGGTACTAGGAAGAAAAGTGGCTGAAAAAGTAACAGCTTCTTTTGATCACGATGGTTCTCTTGGTTTAAAATTTTGAACTAAGCATGCTAGTTTTGCGTTCGTTTCCCTGTGCTTTGTCAAAGAATCCAGTTCTCTCTCTTAGGTCATCTGAACTGTCATAGCAATTATTTTCTTTCTCTGGTTGTAAGCATGCTAGTGTTGATTCCAGTGGCTGGTAGGTAGCTTGGGTAGCTCATCATTCATATTCTGACTGTGATGCATTCTTAGTACTTAACGATGTACACAAACTCTTGTTCTCTTCGTTTGTGTTTTAGTGAAGCCAGCCAGTCTGGTATCCCATCGTGTGCTGACATGGCCATGCAGTTGCACACCAAGCTGCTGCGGTTGCTGTCACTCTTGTGTGGAGACCCTACTGTCATGCAGGACAAGGTAAGGGAATCATGTCATTGTCTTCCTTCGGAGATGACTGAGCATATGGCTTTGGTGTTCTCTGTGCTCTGGGTTTTGCATATACATATATTCGTATTGTATTGGAGGCAAGACATTGGAGGACACTGCTGTTCTCTCATTACTTCGCTCTGCCTCATGAGCTGCTTGCCCAGTACAAATAGTTATACCCGCCTCTTTGATATCGCTTGTCATCGTCCCTTCAGGAATCCAAGATTGTCTCATTGATGACTAGTGCTGTTGGATTCAATTGGAATGTCCTGGGACTGAAGTAAGTTCAATGCGGTCTGATGTTTTTGTGCTGGTCACGTGCTTCTAACGGGCAGTCTCTGTTCTGGAGCTCACTGAGAACAATATTCTCTATTTCTTCTTCTGCAAGCGCAATAGAGCCTCAAATGCTGGTCTGTGCCCTTGGGCAAGCAGCTCGTTGAGAACATCCTTGTGGAGCTTGCCTGATACTGACTCCTGTACACGTTCAGCTGATCTCTGAGTTTATCCTGGACGTTTCTCAAGGCATGACAGAAACACCCAGGCTCCTCAGTGTCCAAATCAGGGATGTTTCGCTGGACGAGCACCCTGCCGCCAGTGTCTCTAATCGCAAAGTTTCCATGTGTGCTATTTAGCAGGGGAGGTGAGACAGAGTATTGACACAAACTTAAAGGACAAGTGCACCAAAAAAACAAGTGTGGCCGTATCGACAGAGCCTGAAGCCCTGATTCCAACTAGCCAGGTCTCGCCATAATCGAAGAAGGAATACTTGCGATACGACGCCTCAAAGACATGGCCTCCCGGGGTCACGTGATCCTGATGACGCACGTATTGCTTAGCTTCCCGGGATTGGACGTGCATTCAGTGCATTTGACCGTGAAAATGTGTGTCCATTCAAGGAACCCAGAAAGGCAATTTCACCCTCGCGTTCTTGGTGATGATCCTGAGCCGGTGGATGATCCTGAACCGGTGGACGAGCCTGAACCAGCCGCAGAGCCCAGATGGACAGCTTTTGGTGATGGACTTAAGGGCAATGGCATATACGATCTAGTATTTGATGGAGATGGAAATCTCTATGTCGCCGGATGGTTCTGGAAAGCAGGTGACGTTGCAGTTAATAATGTGGCAAAATGGGATGGTACCAGGTGGACTGCGCTTGGCGAGGGCGTGAATGATCAGGTTAGAGCGCTGGCAATGGACGCTAACGGCAATCTCTATGCAGCCGGTTTGTTTACCAAAGCCGGTGGCAATCGCGTCTTAGGCATAGCAAAATGGGATGGTAGTACATGGTCTGCTCTGGGAGAAGGAATTATGGGGCAGGGGACTAACGTATACGTTACTGGCATAGCAATTCACGGGACCTCCCTTTACATCAAAGGATTTAATTTCTACGTGCACTACGACAGATTTACAGGTATCAGAACAGGTCAAGGTCTTGCGAAATGGGACATCGACTCATCTCAGTGGACAGGTTTAGGCTCAGCTTATATGCCGCCAAGCACCGTTTTTGTTTCAACATTCGCGGTAGATAGCGATAACAATCTCTTGGTGCGGCGTGTGAGACCAAGTAGCGGCAAACCTGAAATAGATCTCGCAAAATGGGATGGTACAACATGGAGTCCCTTCGATTCAGGAGGCAACAGTGATGCTGATGCCCTGACTTACCAATATGGCTTGGTTGCTAATGATAACAACGGCAACCTCTATGCGGCAGGACCCTTCACCAAAGTGGACGGCACGGAGGTTAATACTGTTGCCAAATGGAATGGCTCTAAATGGTTAGCACTTGTCGAGGGAATGGATGAAATTTTAGAGCTTGGAAGGATTTATATTTTGGCGGTTGATAGTAATGGCAACGTATATTCGGGGGGAAATGGAAGCATAGTGAAATGGGACGGAACATCTTGGACTGTCTTTAACAGATGGGAACTTCTTTTGGGGACTACTGGAAGTGCGTTTACGTCACTGGCATTTGATGCAGACGGTAATCTTTATGCGGTTGATGGCTTCAAGAATTCGCTTCTTTATGTTGTTAAGTTTGAATAACCAGTAACTTCTCCCTCTCTGTAACCAATTCAAACTAAACCAAAACAGCCATGCCCGATTCCAGGGGCATGGCTGCATTGGTTAAAGCTTCGTCCATAATATGGACGAAAACACTTGGCAATTGCCCAAACCTGGGGGCTCCACTTTCAGAAGATGGAAGCAGGAAAACACGACCAGATTTAGCATTACCTTTAGTGTTATTTTGGAGCGCCTATTGATCCACCTACATTTCAACCCTCACGACAAAGCCACCCAAGCACCATACCTTAAACCCATAAATATACCTGTTACAGGCACATTGTAGCCTCCGCCCTGTATAAGCGCGACATTACAAGCTATCCTCTTTCAAAACCTATTTCCACGCGGTTGCATGGCCTCGCATCCTCCCTTTCAGCTCTTTAATACCCTGAGCAATTCCATAGAAACGCTCGAACCCCGGACACCTGGAAAACTTCGGATGTACTCTTGTGGCCCGACCGTTTACTCTTACGCCCACATTGGTAACTTCCGCACATTTCTCACGGGTGATCTTATTTTACGCGTAGCCAAAGGGATTGGATGGGATGCACTTTATGTGAGCAACATTACTGACGTGGGCCATCTCACAGAAGATGATGTTGCAGATGCAACTGGCGAAGACAAAATGGCAAACGCGCTCAAATCCAAAGAAGGCGAGCAGTTTATCAATGTCTGGGACCTGGCACGCTATTACACCGAAGCGCTGCTCGAAGACTGGCAGTCGCTCAATATGCACGAGCCCGATGTACGCCCCCGTGCAACCGAGCACATCACACAGCAGATTGAAGCCATTGAGCAATTGATTGCGAAAGGCCACGCATACGAAACCGAAAATGCCGTCTACTTCGACGTAAGCAGCTTTAAAGATTACGGCAAACTCTCCGGCAACAAGTCGGAAGACAACCTTGTCGAAGCGGTGCGTGATATTGTTGTAGATGCCGAGAAGCGGAATCCCCGTGACTTTGCGTTATGGAAAAAGGATGAGAAGCATCTCATGCAATGGTACAGTCCGTTTGGCCGCGGCTTTCCAGGCTGGCATATCGAGTGCTCTGTGATGTCGATGCAATACCTCGGTGAGCATTTTGACCTGCACGGCGGCGGCGAAGACCTGATTTTCCCACACCATGAATGCGAGATTGCCCAGGCAGAAGGCCTGACCGGCAGCACCTTTGCTGACATGTGGGTGCATACCCGCTTCTTGCAAGTCGAAGGCGAGAAGATGTCGAAAAGCAAAGGCAACTTCTTTACGGTGCGGCAGCTGACTGCGCCGGCAGAAGAAGGCGGCAAAAACATCGACCCGTTTGCCCTCCGCCTCGCCCTGATTTCCGGGCACTACCGCAAACCGTTCAACTTCACTTTCAAAAACCTGAAAGATTGCGCGCGTATTGTCGACCGCTTCCGCGGTGCAGATGAGAAGGTCACCGAAGCGCTTGCTGCCGGCGAAGCTGGAGACGACCATTTGAGCGCACGACTCGATGCCATTTACGACCGCGTACTCCACGCCCTGCTCGATGACCTGAATACGCCGCTGGCGATAGCTGCTGCGCTTGAAGGCGCCAAACTCATCCATGGATTTAAAACGTTGTCGGCTGACGCGGCAGCGGGTTCGCGCAAATGGCTGGATGGCGTCAATGCCCTCCTGGGTATTTACAGCTACGACAATGGCGCACAACTATTTGATACGGCTGAGGCTGACCCCATCGCTGAGAAAGTTGAGCAACTGATTGTTGAGCGAAAAGCTGCACGGAATGCACGCGACTTCGCGCGGGCGGATGAAATTCGCGATGAACTCGATGCCATGGGTGTGGAATTGAAAGACACGCCGGAAGGCACCAAATGGAGTAGAAAACTGAGCATTTAAAATGGATGCAATGTCCCCCTTTGCCCCGTACCACCGCCCGCGCCGGCTGCGCCGCTCTGCCAACATGCGCCGGCTCGCCCGCGAAACCCGACTTAGCACCGACAACCTCGTCGCCCCGCTGTTTGTTGTACCGGGCGAAGGCGTAAAACAACCGATTGATGCCATGCCCGGCCAATACCGGATGAGTATCGATGTTGTCGTTGAGGAAGCCTTAACACTACATAAACTCGGCATCCCTGCTGTTGCCCTCTTTCCCTCGATCCCGGATGCATTAAAAGACGCGACGGGCTCCGAAAGTTTGAATCCGCAAGGCCTCTTTCCCCAAGCCATCGACGCTGTTAAACAGGCCGCGCCCGATTTGCTTGTGATTACCGATGTGGCCCTCGACCCCTATTCATCAGACGGACACGATGGTGTCGTCCGACAAGGTATAATAAAGAACGATGAGACGCTAGAAATCCTTGCCAACATGGCCGTTGTGCAGGCTGATGCCGGCGCTGATATCATCGCACCATCCGACATGATGGACGGCCGCGTTGCCGCCATACGGGAAGCGCTCGATGATGCAGACCATAGCGATATTGCCATCCTCGCCTACACCGCCAAATATGCGTCGGCTTTTTATGGTCCGTTTCGCGAAGCATTAGACTCGGCGCCAAAGTCTGCCGGCGATGTGCCGGCGCACAAAAAGACGTACCAGATGGACCCGGCCAACAGCCGTGAAGCAGTTCGTGAAGCCTTGCTCGACCTTGAAGAAGGCGCGGACATGGTGATGGTCAAGCCGGCGCTGAACTACCTCGACGTCATTTACCAGCTCCGCGAAGTCGCTGATGTACCCGTAGCGGCCTACCATGTGAGTGGCGAATACGCGATGATCAAAGCAGCGGCACAAGCGGGATGGCTGGATGAAAAAGAAGCCATCCTGGAATCTACAACGGCCATCCGGCGTGCCGGCGCGGATGTCATCCTGACCTACTTCGCCAAAGACCTCGCCCAGTGGCTATAACCTGAATTCCCCCTATTACACAAATTCCCTATCGATTATGAAGCACCTTGATTACAGCCACATGGCTGGCGGACTGGTTCGTATGATGGACCGTTTTAAAGAGGAAGGCACCCTCACCGGTGATGCAGCTGAAGATGCGTACGTTAGCGCTGATCCCAATGCAGCCCTGCTTGGCCTGTTGTACGACCAGCGCGTGCGGGCGGAGTACGCCTTCATGGGTCCCAAGCGGCTGCACGACAAACTTGGCCACCTCGATATGGCAAAAATTGCAGCGCACAACGACGAAAAATTTCGAGCCTTATTTGCTGAGCAGCCGGCCGTCCACCGCTTCACGAACAAAATGGCAGACACCACACAGGCCGTAGCCAAGATTATCGCGGAAGAGTACAACGGCGATGCCTCAGGCATCTGGTCGGACGGTGCTGACTTCGATACCATCAAAAAGCGCATCAAAGCTCTGCCAGGATTTGGGGCGCAGAAGGCAGAGAAAATGCGGTACGTCCTGCACTATTTCGGCTTCCGGGATATGGCGGAGTAGCATGCCTGTGGGTGCTCGCATCACCCCTGTCGGCGACTATTTCACATACATCAACCTGACGATTTTGGTGAACTCGTTGCCGGCGGTCATGCGCGCAAAATACACGCCGGCGCTCAGGTTGTCCGGGGTCCATTTGTACGCATGGTGGCCGGCGCCCATGTGGGTATCTACAAGGGTATCTACTTCCCGGCCCATCACATTATAAATTTTGATGACCACCTGCGACGGATTGCGTAATCCAAATTTCAGGGTTGTGGATTGATTAAAGGGATTGGGATAATTTGCATATAAATTGTGTTGATCAGGTATGTCTATCGTCGATGTCTCTATGTCCGTATCAACAGGCTCAATGAGTGGGTGCAGATAGCGTTGAATGACGGCCAGTGCCCGGGTATCCTGCATAGCCACATAGACCGAATCCCCGTGTAACCCCACATATTCGACTACAGCTGCAGCCGGCAGCACGTCGATCTCGGAATACTGCTCCAGGTCATACGCATAAACAGAGGGCCCCGAGGCCATAAACAAGACGGAACTCAGGGTATCAAAGGCGGCGTGACTGAATCCCCTGCTTGCAAGCTTGTTTATAAATTGCAGATCCTCCGGCTCGTTTGGTGATGACGTTAAAACGAGCCCCCTGCTTGTAACCAGCTTATCCCCTTTTGGACTGATAAAGGATCTACCGCCTAACTCGATATTCTGGTCGTATAGCATACCCCAGCGACTCGTTATTTCACCATTCGTGAGCCCTAATTGAAGGATTTCGCCGTCAAATGGCGTATATCTATCTGTGGCATAAATCCTGTTTTCGTCCGGATGTAGATCGAGATATTTATCTTCTCCTATGTCAATCTCGTCAATGAACGTCCCATTCGTCACATCAAACCGTCTGGTAGATTCGTTAGACTGATCATCGCTAGCAGAAACATACAGATACCCTTCAGACGATACCACAAGATCAAAAGGATCCATGTCGATAGCATACTGATTGGTTTTCACCTGGCGGTCGAGATCAAATTCAGCGATGATGCCCGTGCGCGTCTCGCCGTTGGTCAGGGATGCTGAACGCCTATGTGTCAGGAGCAAGGCATACAATTTTGTCCCATCCAGAGTTTGAAAAAGAGCATCGGGGAAAAACTCAAAAACAAACTCTTTTTCAATCAGCCCAGTACCCAAATGGGTGAAATAGATTTTCTTTTCAGAACCAGCACTGATATAGCCATACGGGCGGACCGGGTCGAACACGATATCCGTAAATTCTAAAGGATATTGAAAAGGTTTGTGTTCAGTAACTTCTGCCGCTCCGGCATCCTCTCCAAATGTGATGTTGAGCGTACGCGTTGCTGTTGTGGTAAAACCGTATGCATCACGAACCTCTAGCGTAATATCGTACGCACCTTCCAGTGAGAAAAAGTTTGTGGCTACTTTTTCTGTCGTATAATCCGTGTCGATTAGGCCATCACTGTTCCAATCCCAGCGGACCAGGAGTTCTGCCGCTGGCGTTTCTGCATCTATGCTCGTTGAAGCATCAAACGTAAACGTCGTTGTTGTTAACCCACTTTCAGGACTGACACTAAATGCTGCTGTTGGAGATGTGCTATTTTCTGCGCCCAGCATCGGATTTAGATACCTGAACACTTCAGTCATTCCTGTAAACGTGTCTCTGACCACGTATAAAGAATCACCATGGACCCCCAAGGACTCTACACCAGAGGTCATCCGTATTTCATCAAGGATCTGATAGTTTTCGATATTTGCGTATTCAATTACACTTTTTTCGAGCCAGAAAAAAGCAGAACGCGCGGTGTCAAAAACAGCATCTAACATGACCATAAAAGGCGAAATTTCATCTACTAACACAAGGTCATCTTCCTGGTTAAGGGAAGTTGTGTAGATGTCTCCGTTTTTTGTGATCAGGTGATCCCCGAGCGGACTTATATAAAATTTCTCAAACATGGGTTCAAAGCCGCTATGAAAAGGGGATCTCCAGTGATCCGTGATTACCCCGCTTTCGAGCGACCAGTGTTGAATCGCGGTAGTTTGATCGGCTCCGTAGATAATGGACTGAGAAGGGTGCAACTTGATGCTTGAACGTCTGGGGCTTTCAGAACGACTCACCTCAACCCCATCACTCGCGCTGTAGCTACGGAGATAGCTAGGAGATGACGAACCGGTAGTAGCATAAATGTGGCCATCATCAGTTGCTAATAGATCATACGGATTCTCATTGATACCGTACTGATGTGTTTTGATTACTTCATTCAAATCAAACGCAGCAATGTAGCCTTTTACATCGCTTGAATCTCCTGGTAGTGGATTACCATCTTCCGTATGCAATGCCACATAAAGCATGCTGCCATCCGGGGTAATCGTGATAGGGCCGGGTAACAACTCAAAATCAAAAAACTTTTCTATCAGTCCGGTGGCGAGGTTTATCTGATAGAACTGTTTGTTCGCTTCAGAGGTAACGTACATATGGGGTTTTACAGCATCGAATGCAACGTCTGTAAAAGCAAACGAAAACGCATGGGGCGTATTTGGGGTCGTGGGCACCATGCCGGAATCAGGCACAACAGGTTGTGCATAGGCAGACGCAAGTCCGCCAAATAAAAAGCAGACCGCCCCGAGGAGACATCGAAGTTTGTTCATTGACAGGTATACGTTGAGCAGGAGAATTAATCCCTGATGGATAGGCGATTAAGATGCGCTGAGTAGAAATTTATCAGCTTAGAAGAAACGAGCCAGGAAGCCCTATTTTAACACAAAACTGCTTCTTTTTAATGGAGATATGGATACGCGCGTATAAGTTTTCCTTTTCGCTAAAAGCCATGATTGTGGGGATAATCCCTCCTTCAACTAGGAAAAACGCTGCTACAGCATGCCTGCATGGACCTGTTATTTCGCTGCGTCCGAACGTATGCAAAATTGGGGTACCTGGTAACAAGGCATAGAAAGGAATTTTTGTCAGGCGGAGAGCAAGGTGTCAGGTAGCAACCAGATGCGCGCCGCCGGCTTCGCATTAACCCAGGTTGCCCTAGATACTCGCCAACCCGCGCTGCTCTGATGACTTGGCCTGCAGCAGGCTGTTGATACGCTGGGTGATGTGGCCGGCTTCAATCACTTCGATCTGCCGCTCTTTTTTGCCGCGGGCTTTTACTGTAATGTTGCCATCAATTGTGTACTGCACGACCATTTCGGTAACGCCGTTGCGACGCAGCACCTGGCGGGTTTGGCCAAGTGGGTCTTTGTAGACCATGAGCATGTAGTTGTTGTATGCGTTGTGCTCAACAACAACCAGGTCTTCTGTTTCATAGGTCTCTAGCACGGACGTAGCGCCGGCACAGCCGCTGGCCAAACAAACGAGAAGCAAAATCAAGATACGCATACGGTTCTGGGTCTGACAGATGAATACGCGGGGGATGACCAGCAAAGGCCCTATTGTAATCATCGGTGAAGTAAGATGACCCTTAACAGGAAATCTACTTTTTCCAAAACGCCGGCGAGAATAATAACACAGTAAAAATCTCCTACCGCACAGCCCTCATCAACATGGATCACTTTTCATCGTCAACAAGCGGAAGACGGATCCAGAACGTTGTACCAACATTCTCTTCGGTTTCAAATCCTATTTCACCGTGGAGGTCTTCGATGCCTTTTTTCACAATGGCGAGCCCAAGTCCGGTGCCACTTGTTTTGGAAGAGAAGTTGGGTTCGAAAATCCGGTCGCGTACATCAGCAGCAATGCCGCTGCCTTCATCAGCAATCGCGCTGTAGGCCCATACCTGGTCGTTGCCCTCCCCGTTCAACAAGGCGGTAGAGACGCTGACCTTGCGTACCCTGTCTTCCGGTGTAGCTTCTATCGCATTTTTGATCAGGTTGATGTAGATACGCCGCAATTCTTCGCGATCTGCTTCAAGCACCAGCGGCTCAGGATGCAGGGCGACAGTAATGTCTGCGTCTTCTTGCTCCTGCATGAGCGCTACGGCTTCTTCCAGCACAGCGTTCAGATCGAGGGGCTCCAGGATGCGCTTGGGTAAACGGGCAAAGGATGAAAACTCGTTGGCAATGCGTGCGAGCGCGTCTACTTGTTCTATAAGGGTGACGGTAATACGCTCAAAGAGGCTTTTGAAGCGCTCGTCTTTGCCGCCCTTGTCAGCTGATGTGCCGTTATCCAACGTCTGGAAAGAACGACGGAGGTGCTGCACCGACAGCTTCATCGGGGTAAGTGGATTTTTAATTTCATGCGCCACCTGACGTGCCATTTCGCGCCATGCCAGTTGCCGCTCCTGTTGGGCCAGTTTGCGCCGGCTATCCGCCAGTTGCTCCTGCATCTCGTTGAAGGTTTGCACCAACTCCCCAATTTCATCTTTGGTATCTACAGGCAATGCGCGCTCAAACCGCCCCCGTGCCACGGCTTCCAGCCCTTGCCGCAGGCGACCAATCGGACGCGTCAGGGCATTGGCAAGCAGCGAAGCGGTGAGCATAATGGTCACGACCAGCAACAGCAATGCGCCAAACAAATAAGCAACCGTACGCGCGCGCTCTTCCTTGATGCGCTCCTGCTCCGGGAGCGTGGGTACCGAAATCACATACGCCGGCTCACCGTTACGATCAGACAACACGCGGTAACCGGCCATGTATTCAAATTCACCCACATTCTCCGGAATAAACGCGTGGCGCGCCCCTTCGTAATTGAGGGCATAGTACGCTTCAACGGGGAGGCGCTCGTCGATGAGGCGATCTTTGATCAACTGGCTCCGGCTTGTCTTTACCAGGCTTTTATCCTGATAGACATTCAAGTCGAGTCCGACCTGGTTGGATAACTCATTTACATTTACCCGGGCCAATGTACTCGAAGGCAATTCGCCAAACTCCGCTTGAAACGCAAGGCTCTCCTCCACCCTGTTCAGATGCTCCTTGATCCAGCTTTCAATGGCTTCTTCATTCTCCGCAGTCACAACCCGAAGCCCAATAACGCCTACAACAGCAACAGCCAGCATCCCTACAACCAGGAAGGCATTCAAAACGCGGTCTTTGAACTTGAACCGGGTGCGTTTCCATCCCCTATGCCGCAACCACCAGAGCCGCACAAGCAAATAAAGGGGGCCACCCAGCATGATGCCGGCAACGGTCATCCGCAGAAGGTAATACAGGTGGTCAAACAGGTTGATAATCGAAGAGCGTACCGCAATAATTGAGGTAGTAACTGGGGCAACCTGGGTGACACTTCCAGAAAACCCCTGCCGCGATTTCTGCCTGTAATAGGTCAGGTATTCTTTGTCGCCCGACGACTCGGTTTGCCAGAACTCGGTGCGCGATTTTAAGGCATCAAATACCTGCTCCTGCATGCGGTATCGGCCAAAATCTGAACCAAATGTGCGAATAAGAACGTGGTCTTGAAACTCGGCCAGCGAGAAATTGCCGCGTAACTGGTTGACCCCGGTTGGCAGCAGCACTTTCGGAAAGAGTTTGCCTTCATCGCGGAGCAGCGTTTTGGGCTCAACCCGTGCCATCACCCATCCCACCTGTCGGAGGCTATCCGCATGAAAGATAGGACCAAGGCCTTCATACTGGAAGCGGTCGGGCTCGCGCCGGCCCGTGACCTGCTCTACAAGCATGCTGTCCGATCCACTCTCCGAAAACATGGATTTCAACAACAGAAATTCCAGCGCATCTTCCTGATCCAGCGCACGAACATCAAGATCAGGCGCCTCTTCCATAAAGCGGCCAACAGGCGTTTCATTGGCATCAAAAACGGTAAGGCTCACATCGTATGTAAGCAGTGACACCAGCGAAGAGCCGCGATACAGGCTTTCAGCTATGGTATCAAGGCGAACGACAGGCACTTCAGCAGCCAATAGCTGGTTTTGCAAAACGGCATCTTCAGCGGCGTCATACAGGGCCTGCTCGATGGCAAAAATAACGCGCGGATCGCGACCCGTATCAAACGAACTGGCTGCCTCCACCATCCGGTTACGCAATTGCACATCCATACCCCGATACAACAGCATGTAAAGCGGGATGGTGAGGAGCAGAATACCGAGCAAGGCGCCGCGAAAGTGCATCCAGTCATTGATCCGCTCGGGTTGCTCAGAAACGAAAATGACCCCGCCCCAGCTAACGAGCCAGAATCCCAGCCAGATGGTCCAGGGCACAGCGTTGCCCCCCATAATGCTACCAAAATAGATCAAGGCTGTTGACAGGCCGGCGATGCCAGCAAGCGCCCAGCGCCGCCGGCTGCCGTGAGATGCCGGCCAATAGCGTAACATGAGTTGCGCAGCAAGCCACGCAACACCAAGCAACATCGCCATAATGGAAATGGTTGCCAGCATCATTGTGAAAAACACAAAGAAGACCAGGCGGTCAGGCAACAATCCGGTGCGCGCAAAATAGTCGAGTGTACTGTCGAGCACAGCATGGTGCACAAACAGCGCAAGTACGTGAATCAGTACACTGATGATCAGGGTGGCAACAGAAGCAATGCCGACTACGGTAGCAACCCGTGCCGGCAGCGCCAGTTCAACTTGTCTACGGGCAAGCGCGGCCCCTACCTGGCGCGCAAAACGCAACAGCAACGCAGCCAAAATGGCTGCAACCAGTGCCGTGGTAAACATGTCCCCCATCGAACGCATCACACCGCCGCCAAAATCTGAGGCAAAATGGGATGGATCAAAAAGCGGCGCCAGCGGCGCTTTCCCGCGTTGCCAGCGCGCCGGGACATCGAATAACAACATGCCGTATCGGAAGCCGACCAGCAAGAAGGTCAGCACAAAGAGTTGCACGGATGCCATTCTGATGGACTTGCTGGTGGGCTGCCCGGTGACAGGCAGCCGGCGAAGCCATTGAAAACACATTAACATGAGCAACATGCCCATGAGCGCAAGCCATACGGTTTGTATATCGCTGAATTGTTCTTCAATGGAGGCCTGGAGTTCGTCTGCCCGCGGAAAAGCAATGTAGACCGATCCAAGGGTATGCCCTTCAACATCGGTGATGGGCCAAAGGCGACCTTCAGCGTGTTCTTGTTCTGTAAGCGAAACCTGTTGTTGCACCCAGGCCTGGACGGGCAACCGGGTGAGCCGGCGCCATCGATCTGAAAGGCTGTAACTCTGCAAAAACTGGTTTTCTACCGGCATTTTTGCACCGACAAGCCGCACCGCACGTACCGCCCCGATGGTGCGTCCGTCACTAATAACGGGCTGCCAGGCAATCAAGGCTTCGCGCACCCCTTCATCGTCAATGGCTTCGATGTGCGCTGTATTCAAAAAGTCGGGCTTCAGCAGGGCTTCTCCGGTTGAGAGGCTGAAGCCTTTCCAGGCGAGGAGGCGCGGTGCGGCGGTGTACAATTCTACGGCGCCGTCTTCCGCATTTTTATAGGTAGTAAAGTAACGGATGAGCCGCTGCAGGCTTGCCGGGTCATTTGTCTGGCTATACAGATCAAGCGATTCTACAATCTCTTTGCGTGAAGCAATTTTCTGGGCTTCATCGAGCAAATCATCCTGGAGCCCTGCCAGGTCTTTTTTGATGGTCTCAAAAGCCTGTTCAACAATGCGCACCTGCTGCCGGCTGGTATCACCAGCAACCTGCCCAAGCCGGTATTGCTTGAGCATCGTCGTAGCTGCCAGCAGCAAGACGAGCAAAACAAGCACAACAAGCTGCCAGCGCGGCATATCGCCGGCTGGGCGTTGCAGGTCAGGTCTTGCCTCGGGCATCTGGCTTTGCATAGGTGACATCACGCGCCAGTCATCGCATCAAGTGCAACAAGGCTGTAGCGCGTTGGGCTGGGTGACACAGTACATCTGAAGACGCCGCATCGGGGTGACACGGTACATCAACAGGTATGGTCACCCTGTTTGGTGAATACTGATACTTTTGATTTCCATCTGGTTGCCATTCCAATGCATGGTCAATTCCATGCGATAGGATGACTTCCCGCGATTCCAGTACCGACCGTGTACATACCAATCTTTCCCAACCCGGAGTTTGTGTTGAAACGAAAACCGTTCGGGTGGATGGTCTCTGAAGAATGCCTTCAGTATGTATGCGGTTTGGGCCCGGCTGTACAACGTTGTTGCTCCTTCAATGGAAACTTCGGTGTAGTTGCTCGCGAACCTGGAAATCTTTTTTGCATCGCCGCTTGCGATAGCTTGCTGCACCATGGCTATGGTCTCCTCCGGATCGGTCTGCATATGGGCATACGCCAGACTTTGGGGGACGGCAAACAAGGCAAACACGCCTACAAAACAAGTATATATAAAAAACTGCTTTATTCCTGACATTATCTCTTACGGTATGCCCAGATGATACATTTATCATGGGTCCACTTGCATGGGCGCAAAAAGCTTTCCACTTGCTTCTCTACGCGACAAATGGCCGAATTCTCTTCAATTGCCCAAAATTAGTCCGATTTAGTGTCACTTTTCATGGACACCCTGTCCTCTCTGTCCTGCATTCGACCTAAAGCTTCAGCATCTGCAACCGATATCCCTACTGCCCACTTTTTTCATGAGTCATAGGCCTGTGCATACCCCCCAGTGGTTTTTCGTGGCCCAAGCTGGCCCAAACCTCTGTACGTCTATTCCCCGAACCAATAGCCTGGTCGGGCACCACTGATGTGCACAGCACAACCACCCATATTTATGGTACACGCAAAACAAGCCTCTACCAAGGCATTTTTATGCATTGGCCTGATCTTGCTGCTTAGCAGTTGTGACATCCCAACCGAGAGCCCCGATTTTAGCTTCGAAACCAGCGTAAAAGCTCCGCTGATTCTTGATCGAACGTTTGTGTTGTTGGGCCCTGATGAGTCGGGCTACACAGCACTTATCGATACCACGCAGTCTTCGTTTGACACACTTTTTACAGTTGATCCGACAACAAGCCGGCTCCTGATCAACCAGGAACTCGACGAACTAGAAATTGGCGACCTCGACGACCTGATTAGCGAAATTTCGCTCGATCCTATTTCTGTTGGGGTATCCATTGGCTCGCTCGAAAACCAGGAGTTTGAGACCGACACTTTTGGCGAAGAAGTAGGCCTGTTTGTGTCACCCGAAATTGACCTCGGGGCAGCCCCTGTAAACCCGACCGTGCCGTCTTATCCGATTGGTAGTGTCCTTGTCCCCCCTTCAGTAGACCTGATCAACCTTTCAGGTGTCACTGTTGAGTCTGTTCGCCTTTCGGATGCAACAACCGATGTGAACAGGTTTGAATTCACACTCGACAATAACCTGGTCTCGGGTACCCTCACGGATGGATCCGGTAATCCGCCGCTTCTTGTGCTTGAGCAAGAGGAGAACGGCACAACCGTTGAAATTGCACAGGTTCGATTCCCGAACACCATTGCCCCGGGCCAATCAGCGCAGGCTGAAATGGCGATTAATGGCGCCTTGCTGGTTTCTAACGCAGTCTATCGACTTGAAATCAGTACTACGGAAGGCGATACGCCCATGACCAACGATCCTGCTGGTGTACAAATCAGCACGCTTGTTCGTCCGCTCGAATACGCAGAAACGGGCGTGACTTCCATTCCGGCGCAGAGTGACATTGATGCGTCAGGAGATGCCCTTTCATTGGGTGGCGAGACTGCGTTCTCAGGGATCGTTGCCGCCGGCGGAAACATCACCATTTCCATTGCAAACAACCTGGCATTTGACGTCACTTTGACTGAAATCACCGTCCGCAACCTTACTGATGTTGGCACTACACCGGCACCAAGTATCATGCTCGACCTCAGCGACCTCGCGCCAGGAACGAGTACCAATATCCCGGAAGGCCAATCTGTTGACCTCGTCTTCCCACTGGATGGTGCAGTGATTTCAAGTAACATCGAGGTCGACGTCCTGGCCTCCAGTCCGGGCACCGCCTCGAGCGCAGTCATAGGTCAAAACGATGGCCTGTACACGTCTGTTGTAGGCAATGTGGCAGTAGACGAGCTCTACTTTGTCCCTGAAGCTGAAGTATTTACCAGTGAAGGCTCTATCGATATTGACGTAGATGACGTCAGTTTTGAGTCAGGACAGGAGTTTGTTGAATTGGAATCTGGTACCCTGCTTATCGAGGAAATCACCAACGAAATGAATCTCGACATGGACATGCTTCGCTTTAGCCTCCCGGGCTTCCGCGTATCGCCGTATGGCGAAGCTGATTCGCTCGTGATCGAGTTCTCTGGTAGCTCAAATAACGCTGAGTCCTTCCAGTTCAGCCAGTTGTCTGGTGCAACCACACTGCGTGACATTCCAATTGACCTCAGCGGTGTGCGAATCTACCCGACCAATAATTCAGCAAACTACAATGTGTTTGCGCTTAGTGAAGGCGGTGAAGAAACGTCCTTGAACATATCAGACCAAATCATCGCTTCGCTGGCCCCGCAGGCTTTGCAGGTATCCCGCGTCTCTGCCATCATGAATCCAACAAGTATCGACCTTACGGAAGATGTCAATGGCGATGGCGTCCTTGAAGTCATGAGCAATCTGGAAGCAGAAGTGATGGACCTGGGCAGCTTGCAAGAATTGAATGAGTATGAACTTGATGACTTCTCGTTCAACGGTACGCAGTTCACGTTCAACATCGACACAAACCTTGGTGCTGATATTGTTTTCTACGCTGCCATGGTTGGTGTAAAAGCAGATGGCTCACTCACGTATCTCAGCGGGAAAAACGAATTTGCAGTCTCGGCGAGCGATACCCTGGCCAGCAACTTTGTCCTCAACGGCAGCCCGGTAGCGCCTGAGAATCTGATGAAGTTCGTGATACCAGGTGCTCCTACAACGTCGGAGGTTGTGACGCAGGTTGTTGAGATCAACGCCTCAAACTCAACCATCGACGAATTCATCAGTGCCATTCCCGAAGAATTCCGCTACGTCGGCAAAGGGCTTGTGCAGGGCATGAATGGTGGCCTGGTTGAATTACAGAAACCGTTTACGATTGCTGCAAACATTTCAGCCGGCATCCCGCTCAGTTTCTCAGGCGCCTTTGGCATCGACGAAACCTTTGAAGCAGATCTGTCGAGCCTGGAAGACTTCACCAACGACGATTCTGATGTGACGGTGAATGAAGGCACACTGATGCTTGAATACACCACCGGCTTGCCTGTGGGTGTAGATTTGAGCGTTGAGTTCCTGAATGCAGCCGGCCAGGTGATTGCCACCATGCCCGACTCTGCAGGCACCAGTTTCCAACTTGCACCTGCTGAAGCAGATCAGGCCGGCCTGGCTACGGATACGCGTACCGAACTGTTGGAAATTGGCGTGACCGATGCACAACTCCGCGCCATGAGCGCTGGCACCGACGCCCGCCTCAACATGCGCATCAACACAAACGATGGCGTCCCTGCCACGCTGCGTGCTACTGACACCATACAGATTCGCCTGCTCGGCAAATTTGATCTGTCTATTGAAGTGCAATAGCCGGCTGTTAAGCACGGTAATCTGCAGCAACTACGCTCCCACAATTTTTATTAGATACAACGTGGTACAGTTATGAAGTACGCAACTACCCCACTCCTTTTGGCAGGACTCCTCCTGCTCTTCTGCGGCCTGCCCCGGCATGCCAGTGCGCAGAGTGACATGCGAGGTGTAAGCATGCTGAGCACAGCAGGCGGTGGCCCGGCGTTTGTCCGCGACACCGATGCCCTGTTCTTCAACCCGGCCAACCTCTGGCTCGATGAACGTGGGTCACGTTTTGTGATGACCCTCGGCAGCGTCCAGGCGTTTGGCGGCGGTAACCTGGTGCAATTCTCCCATTACAACGACTCCTTTACGCAAGGAGACGACCTCTCTAAATCAGAGATGCAGGATATTCTGACAGACTGGATGGGGCCGCTTTCTTCAGGCAAAATACGCTCTCTCGGCGTATCCGCTGAAGTAGTGCCACTGGCTGTAGCCTTTCGGGGTTATGGTTGGGGCGCCGGCCTTGGCGTTCGTACGCGGACCTACACCCAACTCGGCTTTAGCCGCGGGCTGTTTGACTTGCTGCTTGTCGGCACCGACCAGGATGGCTCTTTCCCTGTTAATATGGACATTCGTTCCGTAGCCATGACCGAAGTCTCTGCCGGCTTTAGCAAACTGTTCTCAAAACCGCGATTGGCCATTGGTATTGCACCTAAACTGGTACTCGGCCTCAACTATGCCCGTACCCACATGGATTCATACGTTGAGCTGGCTGATGGGTCTATTACCCATAATTTCGACTACAACATCCAGTTGGCCGGCAACTTCAACGAAGAAATCGGCGAAGCGGTAGATTTCTTTGAGTCGTCAGGATTTCTGACCGACGCTACACCTTCCGACTTCTCCGATCCGTTTTCTGCCATTGCCGGCAAAGGCTTTGGCCTGGACCTGGGCGCAACCCACGAGGTATCAAAAAACCTCCTCGTGTCTGCCAGTGTAACCGACATCGGATTTGTTAACTGGACGAAAAACGCGGATGCGGTTTCACCATCCGGGTCCACTTTTCAGTTTGACGGGCTCGACCTAGATCTCGATCGCGTCAACAATGAATACGACGGCGACTTTGGCGCCTACGTTGAAGACTACTTCTCTACCCTTGTCGAAGATGCGTACGAAGAAGTAGAGCGTACACCGGGTGCATTCAAAACCTCGCTGCCTACTGCATTCCATGCCGGCGGCTCCTGGCACGCGTTGCGCGGATTGTTTGTGGTAAATGCCGGGACATCACTCGGCCTCAATAGCGCCGCCGGCAACCTGTCTCGGAAGCCTTCTTTTCACATTGGTACTGAGTTTCATCCTGGCCGCCGCTACTCATTCCCGATCCGTACGGGCGTCCGCTTTGGCGGTGATGGCGCACTCACGGCAGCGTTTGGCTTCGGTATTCAGACACCTGTGTATGATCTCAGCATTGGAGTTGCGGCTACGCCGAACACCACGTTGCTGGGCGGCGGTGGCCGGTATATGGTTGGCCTGTCGCTGGTGAACTTCCGCATTTAACGCAGCCTAAATCCCTTCGGATTTTTGTTTGCTGATTGAAGGTTACTGGTTGAAGGTTGCAAGTTCTTTGGGGTTGCACTAAAACTGGTAACCAGGGATTAGACAAAACGCCCGACTTCGATGAAGTCGGGCGTTTTTTGCATCAGCTTTTTTATATCAACAATGCCATTCCGCTTCTACAACAGAATGAGATAGGTTAGTTTGGCAATGCCTACGCGATTGTTGAGGAAGACGTCGCGTCGGGGATCAAACAGGATCTCGTTGTCGCCGGCAAAGTGGTACGACGTGTTGAACACAAGGAAAAGATCGCTCCCCGGCGTATGGATCCAGTCGAACCGGATGTTGGCCTGCAAGTCGCGCGAGAAGTTGTCGTATTGAACAAGTGCTTTGGCGAAAAACTTACGATTCAGGGCGCCAAGCACAGACAACGACAGGGTCGTCGCATCAAATTCTCCGTTTGCAACGGGCAGGTCGATAATAGAATGGCTGATAGAACCTTCAAGTTGCAGGTACTGCGACTGGCGAAAGCCAAAGCTGCCTTCGATATCCGTCCGGTTGCCATTGAAGAACGAACCAACGCTCAGATTCGCGCCCCCGTACATCCGCCGACTTGAGTCGGTCTCTCCTCCGAGGCCGACTTGTGTAAAGGTGTAATCACCGGCCGGAATTTCGGTGTCCGCCTGAATAAAGAAGGGCACTTCCAGCCGCTCGAAATTGCGTTCAAAAAACAAATCGATGTTATCCCGCCGGCTAAACTGGGCAAACAACAGGGCTGATAATTCAGTGCTCTGCTTTTCACCATCTTGCCCCTCAATGTACTCATAATCACTAAATACATTGAATCTGCGGAGCCACGGCAATGCCTCTGATTCAATAACAGGCGTATACTGGGCTTCGACTTCATACTCCCGCATATCGCGGCGGCGGACAAAGCCCAGCGCCGGACGATAGTTTTCATCCACGCTCGTGAAAGAAAATCCAGCACCGTAGAGATCATTCTGAAGGGTCAGGCTTGCATGTCCGGCAGAACCTTCGTTGCCCGGATCAGAATCCTGCACGTTGGTAAACCATGTATTGAATTCGCTAGCACCCC
>JBCCIM010000119.1 GCA_039111535.1 Bacteroidota bacterium
AAAAGAAACGAACCAAAGAAAAGGGCACCACCAAATAAAACGCGCGCTTTTATCTCCTTTCGCACAGGTCCTCCTGAATTTTATTCAGGAAAACGCTCCGATAAAAGCACCCACCGCACATCGCCACGCATTTGGTGGACGCCCACGCGCTAAATTGCTGAAAACGAATTAATCTTTGCTAGCTACTATTTCTCTGAACACCCCTGGTTCGGTGTTCGATATTCCAATAAGCTCAAGGTCTTCAGACTGGCATGAACAGACCGATAACAAGTATTTGACAATGCTGTCAACCGGTCGAAAATCGAAACCAATTATTACACGTTTCGTAACAATCCGACAACAGTGTTCTTTACAAGTATGGGGATGTTCTGGCTTCGACGGGTGGTTTGTGCAGTAGGTGGCCGTGTCCGACCTCTTGGTATGTCGGTAAAAACTACTAAGAACCTAATAACTGCTAACGATTACTCGTTCGCGATGGCACGCGTAGCATAAGCTACCCCTGTCCATCTGTCTGCAGATAATGATCGCTCATTGTCCTATCTCAGGCATCAACTTTAGATGAGCTTAGCCCCAATGGCGCCGACTGAACCGGCGGGGCGAAATCTTCTCAGTCTTAGCGTAGTCCTGGCTTTGTCAACCGGCCAACGGATTACGTGAAATTCAAATGGTTGACTACGCACGTAGAGGCTTGCGTGTACTTCCATTCGGACCCGGGTTCGACTCCCGGCATCTCCACTTTTTAAAACCGTAAGTTGTTATTATATAACGGCTTACGGTTTTTTTATTCTACGCTGACTTGATTGCTCCTCAACCACCCGTTTTTTTCTTCGCTGCGGCTGGTTTTCTTTTTGCTGTTGTCTTTGAAATGCTCTGAATTGGCTCTTCACAGAATATCGACAGCTCACACGCCACTTTGACCGCATCGTGCGCAGAATTGCCGAGGTAGAGGGCGGCCAGTGCGTAGTCCATGCCGGCGCCGATCGCTTCGTACGTCACCACTTCCTGGATAAACCATCCGGCAACGGAATACACCTTCCCTTCAAAGCCGATGATATAGTGGTTCGTGATGTCAGACTTGCTGACTTTGGTCTTTTTCCAGTTCGCAAACTCCGACATGAACTCGAGCAAGTCTTGCTCGTTGGCTGCTGCCGGCTGCCGCGTTTTGCAATACATTTGCAGGAGCGATGCTTCCTCTGCACTCCCCACACTGCCGATGGCAAGTCCGTTTATCTCGAATAGCTTTGAAAACTTGGTATTCTCTCCTTTGCTCTGCGTGGCCCAGCGCACGGTGATGGAATCTGAAGCAATTTCGTACCCATCTGGAAGAATCCTGCATGCAACAACGCTCATTGGTCAGATCTCATTTTATGATAGGAATGGCTTAAAGATACAAAACGGATCTGAATGCCCCGAAACACAGCAGAAAATTGAGCGGCTTTGTCCACATGCCCCAATAACAAAAAAGGCCCCGACGGCAATCTGCCGGGGCCTTTTTTTGATCAGCTATGCGGACCACAGTTATGGAAGCACTACAGAATCAATCACGTGGATGATGCCGTTGCGTGCAGCAATATCAACACCTACGATGCCGGCTGAACCACCGTTTGCATCGATCAATGCTACGTTGTCAGCATCAACCTTGAGGGTACCACCCTGTGCAGCTGTCAGCGACTCAGAACCGAGTACGATGCTGGCAACTTTGCGGCCAGGCACAACGTGGTAGAGCAGGATGTTGGACAATGCGTCTTTGTCAAGGTCACCAACGTTATGAGGATTCAAACCAAGCTCGGCAAAAGCAGCATCCGTTGGGGCAAATACGGTGAAAATTGTTCTGCCAGAAACAGCACCGACCAGATCAGTTGCTGCGAGTGCAGCAAGAAGCGTCTCAAATTCGCCATTGGCATCAACCTGGGCAACAACGATTTCAGCGATGGTCAGGTTTTTGGTTGCTGGATTCGGGGGTGTAAATCTTCCTTGTTCTGCTACGGGAGCTTCAGAGTCAACACTGATAGGATCAGAACATCCAACGAGGAAAAGGAAAGCAAAGGCAAGTACAGAAAAACGGTAAATCATTATACTGGAAAGGTATTTAGGTTATAGATAATCCAACATCAGAACCCCAGTGCAGGATTACATTGGACGAACACATTAGGAGTGGTCAGCGGGAAGATGCTCTGCCATCTTCATTTGCCGGCCTTGCAGAGAAGTGTATGTTATAACAACAGCTTAAATACACGATAGCTTTTTTCTGTGACTACCCAACACCAAAAATAATTCAACCAAACACGCGGCCCCACCTGAATCGTTTAGTATGTTATGTTTAGGCGATTTAAATGCTTTAGCCTATTAAAAATCAGACCCGTAGCCGCGCAATACTGATGATTTGTCTTTTACCGGTTTCTACCACATCGCAATAAACAGGCGCTGTGGTAATTTTTTTTCGTTACTAATCGACTTTTTTTGCCCAAGCAACCATGCAAAACAAATATTTTTACCAGTGAAATGAATTTAGCACACGGTTCAAGGCAAACAAAAAACATGCAACCTTAAACCAGCAACCTTAAACCCAATAGTGGACTCCAAAGTATCCACTATTGCCCCCGGTCCGTGACGGCTTCCAACGTTTCAATAAAGTCTTTAAGGATGTGTGAGGTGTGGAAATTTTCCCATATAACGATCTGTCGATCACGCTGCGCGTCCACCCATTCTCCATTCAAAAGCATCGGCGCCGGCATCTCCACGCGGTCAGCCCACGCAGGGTTCTTCAGCAAGGCAAGGGCTGCCATGTCAAACAAGGCGCGGTTTTCATATCCCATCTTTTCAAACAACTCAACAGCGTAATCCCCAAAGTTGTCAAATGTACCGCCATGCCGGCCCGTAATCGGATTGTCAATGCGTGGACCGAGGCCCGGGAGCTTCTCGTTTACTTCCCGCTCATTCAGGATAACAGCGGCAGTACCCGAGTACATATCATATCGCACCAGCGCCATTTCAAAAGGCGCCTCGGAAAACACAACCGGATTAACCGACGAGGTATCATTCACGAGGTTGTATTCGCCAGGCGCCGGCCAATTGGAGCCTAGCCACAAAATTTTGACGCGCGCTGCAATCGACGGGTCTTTTGCCAACGCTAACGCAATGTTGGTCAACTTACCAATAGGCGCCAGCACAAGCGGCCGCTCATCCGCTGCATGGGCGCGTTCGATGATGAAGTCGACCGCCTCATGCCCGTCAAAATCTGGCTGGTTGATGTCGGGCAAAATTTCTCCGTACGTTGCAGATGCCCCTTTGAATAACGGTACATTCGGGCGCTGGGCCAGCGTCAATATGCGCGCTGCTTCTTCGTAATGCGCATGGATATCACCTCCGTTATACGTTCGGTTTACGGTAATGCCTTCAAGATCAAATACGTCGCTGTTGTGCAACACGTAGGTCAACGCATACTGGTCATCTAACTCATTGTTGGCATCGGTATCAATGAGCAATCGAACTGGCGCTACAACTGCTGCTTCGCCGGCCGTATCAGGCATAGGTACAGAGGGTTCTGAACAGCCTGCAATAAGCAAACAGGAGAGGGTCAAAATCGTGATTTGCTGTGCCGGCACGCGCGTCATCATGGTTCCTAACAAGGGTTAATTTGAGTGATACAGCAGCTTAACCATTTCTGCGCCTGTCCGCAACTGAATCATATTGCAGGCAGTTTAAATGTGCGGTTTTTTGGCAGTTCATCACCTATATTACCTGACGCTAAAGTTATGCTAGCAACCGGGCCTTGTTGTTCTGTCCACCCTACCCAAGCCACCGCCAGTGAAGTATTTACGCTCTCTTTTCATTTTGCTGGTTCATGGGCTTATTATTTGCGCCAGTGCGCAGGCGCAAGTGCCTCCCCAGCCCTCCCTGCTGAGCGGATTTGTCAGCGATGATACGGATGGCCAGGCGATTGAACTCGCCAACGTGGTGTTAATGCAAGAGGGCACGGTTATTACCGGCGCGGTGACCAACCAGGACGGTATCTATGTGCTGCGGCGTATCGAACCGGGGACCTACACCCTCATCGTCTCGTTCATTGGCTATGAGCAATACTCGGTTACCCTATCCCTTGACGACGGCAGAAACAACCGACACAACGTGCGCCTCCAGCCAGATGCCGCGCAGATGGACGAAGTGTTGGTGCAATCTGAACGACTTGGCGGCGCGGCACGCATCACAGCCGGCCAACAAACCATTCGGGCAGAAGACCTCGAATTAATCCCCTCACCCGACGTCACCCCTGACCTCCTGAACTATCTCACCACACTGCCCGGTATTGTTTCGCTGGGTGACCGGGGTGGCCAACTGTTTGTCAGGGGAGGCGAGCCCACACAGAATCTGGTACAGATCGACCGCATGCTGGTCTACCAGCCGTTTCATGTGCTCGGGTTCTACTCCGCTTTCCCGGGAGACATCCTCAGCAAAAGTGACATTTATGCCGGCGGATTCGGAAGCCGATTTGGTGGCCGTATTTCATCTGTGCTCGATATACTCACGCGCAATGGTAACAACCGTTCGCTGGCCGGCGCTGTGGGCATTTCTCCTTTTGTGAGCTCCATCCGATTGGAAGGTCCCCTTATTCCCCGCCGTGTATCTTTGCTTGCCTCTTTGCGCGAATCAGTGATTGAGCAAGGCGCAGGGCAATACATTGATGCACCAATGCCTTTCGAGTTTGGCGATATGTTTGGCAAGCTGCACGTAGAGGTAAGCAGCAAAAGCCGCTTCTCGATTAGCTACTTGCGTACCCACGACCGTGGCATATTAAACGAAGAATTTGAAGACAGTGTAGTCCCTGAAGAAGTACGCTGGAAAAATGAAGCTTACGGCCTGCGCTGGGTTGTCCTTCCCCGCTTCATCTCAGCAACCACAGAATTTAACCTTTCACATTCCCGCCTCGATACGCAGCAAGGCCCCTCCGGCCTGCCCTCGCGCCGCTCTGCCATTAACAGCACCCACATTGGTATCGACGTCTCCTTTCAAGGCGTCAGGGTAGATGGACATGCCGGGGTTTCGATCCGGATTAATTCGCTCGACAGCCAGCTCGATGGCGTTTTCCAGAACATCGAACTCAAACGGGTGAGCCTGGACGAGGCCGCGCAGTACGTTGCCCTCAACTTCAAATGGCCGGGCGGCCTAAACATTCAGCCCGGCATTCGCGTGCAGTTTTACCAGGTTGATATCGACCCCCGGTTAGAGCCGCGCTTGCGCATTGTGTGGAACCGGGGCCGGCACCAGTTGAGCGGCGCAGCCGGCATTTACAACCAGGAAATTGTCGGCGTCACGGATCGCCGCGACGCAGCCAGCGTGTTCACCGCATGGACCAGCATCCCGCAGCCCACCCAGCGCAACCTCAACAGGGACATACGCGCCGGCCGTTTACCCAGTGCGTTTCATGCCATTGCCGGCTACCGCTTCACCCCAAGCGACCAGTTTGAGTTGTCGCTGGAAGGATTCCACAAAGACATCACCAACCTGTTTGTGCCAGAGTGGACAGCTTTCCCGCAATTCACGTCAAACGTCCAGCCAGCCACAGGCCAATCACAAGGATTTGATTTTCGTGCAGAATGGCGGCATCCGTCCTTCTATGCGGCTATTAATTACGGTTATTCCAATACACGCTACCGGGCTGAGCAATTCCAGTTGGCATTATGGTACGGCGAAGAGCGACTGCGCTATCGTCCACCGCATGACCGGCGACATCAAATGAATATGATCGCCCACTGGGAGCTTTGGGGAATGGACATGAATGTCAAATGGGAGATGGGATCTGGCTTGCCGTTCAACCGTGCCCTGGGCTTCGACGCTTTTATTCTTGTGGATGATCTGATCGACGTGCGGGAAATACCGGGTGCCCAGCGTGTGATTTATGAGCGGCCATATAATGGGCTATTGCCGGCGTACCACAGACTCGATGCCTCTGTCTCGAAATCCTGGCAACTGAGCCGCGCCAAACTTACGCTCCAGGGCAGTGTGATCAACATCTACAACAGACGCAACCTGTTCTACCTTGATATCTTCACCCTTAATCGGGTTGACCAGTTACCTATTGTGCCGACCCTCGGATTACAGGTGTCATTCGAATGAAAAGGAAACAACATACCCTCAGCATACTGGCCAGTTTGTGCATGGCTGTCTTGTTGTGCACCGGATGTGAGGAAGACGTGGTTGGTGTACTTGGCACAGAGCGCCCGTTTTCCATGTATGGCGTATTTACACCTGGCCCGGACACCCAGTGGGTCAGGGTTTTTTCTATCGAAAACCAACTTCAGCTTACGCCACCAGAGCCGCTTGATGCCACATTTACATCCACCAACCTGACAACAGGAGAAAGCCACGTCTGGCGAGATTCTGTAACCCAGGACGAGCGTGGCTTTTACGCCCACCTGTTTTGGGCCCCTTTTGCTGTCAATTATGGCGAAACCCATCGTATTGAAATTGCCCGGCTCTCAGATGGGCAGGTGAGTTCTGCACAGGTTGAAATCCCTATACAATCTGAACTTGTTGAGCTTGAACCAGAAATTGCTTTTCGAGATGTGATCCAGCCTGTGTTGGTTGAAGGCGCAACGGCCCGGCTCATCCAGATAGAACTCTCCTACAAGTTAATCAATGCCCCAAGTGCAGATGCCGTTTCTCCGGAAGTGTTTCTGAATTACGATGGCCGGCAGCGCATGACTCCCGACGGTTGGGTTGTTGATGTTTTATTATCTGAAGACATTCAGGTCCTGCGCGAAGAGCTGGCTAAAACAGGTAACTGGTTTCCCTCTTTTGGCGTTGGTGTTACCAGCATGACGTTGAAGATGATGGTGGTAGATGACGCATGGAATCCACCAAATGGTGAATTTGACCCCTCTGTACTGGTGCAACCGGGGACGCTATCGAATGTCGAAAATGGTTTTGGCTTTATTGGCGCCGGCTACCGCATTGACACCACCTGGCGTCCACCACCCGATGCCCTTGAGCAAGCCGGCTTCCGACCCGCTGATGATGGCGATGACGAAGAAGAAGAGGAAGGAGATCCGCTGGGCTAACTTTGATTGCCAGGCTCCTCGGGGTCATAAAAGGCTTTGTCCAGATCTTCGAGATACCGGCGTGCCCGCAAGAACCGGTTGTCATATTTCAGCGCCGTTGTAAAACACTGCCGGGCCTGCACAATCCGTCCAAACGTAGCATAGGCCACGCCAAGGTTTAGCCACAATTGCGCCTCATCGGGTTGCTGCCGCAACAGGCTTTTATATATTTCGATACTCTCCTCTACTTCCCCACTGGCCATTTGGATGATTGCGCGGCGATGTCCACGCAACAGCGTCGAATCCTGATACGAGCTTTCCATATAGTCTGGCGCCAGGGCGTAGGCAATCCGGTCAGCACGGTCGGCATCTGTGGTATTGCCGGCGCGGCGCAAGGCATAGCTAAACCGCAGCCACAACATCAAGTGCTGCGGATTTGACTCAGCCATCATCTGCCAGTGATCCAGCTCTGTTTGCGTGGTCTGCAGCGATTCCGCCTTGGCCAGATAGGTTGCGGCTTTTGCCTCATCGTTGATGCGCTGGTAAGCCTGCCCCAGGTTGTAGTGCCCCCAATAGTGCCATGGACTTGCGTCGACAAACGGCTGCAGGAGCGTCACGGCTTCTTCTGCTTCCCCGTTGGCATTCAAAAGCGCCCCCAATGCAAATTTGTAATTTTGATTTTCTGGCTCTAATGCAAGGCCTTTTCGGGTGTAGTCGATTGCCTGCGTGAAGTCTCCCTGCTCCCCGAGCAGTTGGCCGAGTCGCATAAAAACTGTGGCACGCGAGTCATCCAGGGCTATGGCACGCTCAAATGCCATCCGTGCGCTGTCTGGTTCACCCAAATCCTGGTACGCACGGCCCATCTGTAGAAAGACAGACGCAGATGGATAGGCGGAAGCTTCTCTGTTGTACATGGCGAGGGCCGGCTTTAGAGCTCCTTTTCTGATCGCCAGGTTGCCCCGATTGAGCCAGGCACCTTGCAAGTCATCTTCGAGGGCCAGCGCCTCGATATATGATGAATCAGCCAGATCGAAACGGGCGAGCTCAGTGTAGATTCTGCCGCGCATAAAATATACCGCTGCAAGGTCGGGGGCTTCAGCACTTGCACTGTCGGTAAAGGCAAGCGCTATGTTGAATGCTTCTTCCTCAAACGCTGCCTGCGCCTGCGCCAGGAAAAAGGCTGCCGCTGCATCTACTTCTTGTGGCTCAGCGTCCTTCTTACAGCCTGTAATGAAGAACAAGGCAAGTCCTACAAGGCAAACCGAATAATATTTCTGACCCAATGCCATCATCTTATTGTATTTCATTTTCAAGCAAAACTGCTGACTGTTGCCCCTGCGTCCATTGCGCGTACAATCCTAACCTGTCGCCGGCGGGGCCAAAACCAATGTTGGAACCCAGTAAAATATCGGTATCGCCATCACCATCCGTATCGCCCGTATCCATAACCAACCATCTACCCAAACCCGCATTTTCAAACGTATGCGCGTTGTATGCATACGGTCCGTTTTGCAGGAGCAATACAAACCCGCCATCTGCGTCGTCCACATAATCGGGGAAATAGGATATCGCGGCAATATCAATACGCCCATCCTGATTAAAATCAGCGGCCTGTGCAGCAAACGCCCCATACATGGGATAAAAGTATGCTTCTTCAAAAGAGGTTGATGAAACTGCTTCAAAAATACGGATGCCGTGGTAATTTTTCAGGATGGGAGAGGTATCTGCGTTGTCACCGTTTGTGTAGAGTAAATCTTGCAGGCCATCTCCATTAAAATCTTCCAGCAGAAGCGAAGTAGAGCCGTAGACCGCCGGAAATTCCAGTACACGCTGCGCTTCAAACTGCCCATCTCCCCTGTTGAAAAGTATGTCGACCCCTTCATTCCCCTGGGCTGTCAGTGCCACAATATCGAGTTGATTGTCGCCATCAAAATCGTGAAGCTGCGCAGCGATAGTACCCGGCCCCTGTTTCAATACATGGCGATCGAAAGTCGAGGGATCGCGCTGTGTGTACAAGGAGAGCGCGCCGGCGTAGTGGCCGTACTCACAAATGACGAGGTCGTTAAGGCCATTGCCATCCAGGTCACCCAATTGAAAATCAACCGGGCGCTGTAGTCCATTAATGAGCAACTGCGGTCCTTGCGCAGGATCATCTACCACGTAGACTGCTCCACGGGTAGAGACCGTGGGTTCAGGCCCGGCACCAACAATAAGGATATAGAGGCGGCGGCCATCAATATGTGTGGCAACGGGTGCCCCCGGTAGTGCAAAGTTGAATTGCAATTCCCCGGCAGCGTTAAGCAACACGAGCGAACTATTGGCTGCATAGTTGCCAACAAGGTATGCCTGATAGCCGTCCTGAATTTGAACGAGCGTTGTCAGCGGTGTACTAAAAGAAACGGCTGGCGTCTGAACCCGAAACCCGGGCAAGGCGCCGGCAGGTGGTTGTCGGTCTATTGCCGGCAACGCTTTGGGTGCTGCTTCAGCATAGTACGAATGAATGGCTGCCCATTGGTCAGATGAAAGCTGTGCAGTGCGGGGAAAATACGGGTCAGGATCGAGGTTGTATTTCAGGAAAGGCGCGATGAGGCTGTCGCGTTCACCTGCCCCATAGATCCCAAGTCGATAGCCCATAACAGGCAGGGTGTGTGTGGCCCACGTTTCCCTGTCTAGCAGATCGGGGGAAGGAAAGGGGTGACACCCGCTGCAATATTGCTGCGCCAGTTGCGCGCCGGCTTCTGGCTGTTGCGGCGCCTCACAACTGGATCCGAGCAGCAGCAAGACTACACCAAAAGTCCACGCAAGGGGTAACTTCTTGCCTGTATGCAGCAGCGGCCAACTCATGGACTTACAATTTCCTCAACCTCAACATCCTGGACGATGCGGAATTCGCGATTGGTCAGCACCTTGTCAAATTGTTGACGTGCACCGCCAGGCCAATAGACAACCAGCGAGTCTATGACGGCCGGCGCAGATCCGAAGCCCCACGTGGCTACTTGTTCGTGTTGCGCCATGAAGCTGGAGCCCCCTCGAATCCAGCGTTCTTGCGCTGCACCGCCATGATAAGCCACCAGCTTTGTCCCGAGACCACTGCGGTTGGCAGCGGTACCTTGCACACTTACGCGCAACCACGCGCGCTCCGTCTCCTGATCATTCCGCCACAAATGGGCTTTGCCGCCATTTTCGGTAATCAGAATATCAAGATCGCCATCACGGTCAATGTCGGCATACGCCGCGCCACGTCCGACGAGCGGTGCATCCAAAACGCCGCCAATTTCTGGTGCAGCATCAGCAAACTTCCCAGCCCCATCATTGAGAAAAAGGTGGGGTGGCTGCGCGTACGTGATGCCGTCCTGGGTTACAGCAATCTCTTCCTGCACATGGCCGTTGGCTGCAAAAAGGTCCAGGTCGCCATCCAAATCAGGGTCAAACAGAAACAGGCCGAAGGTGAGGGTCATCAGGCTGGGCCGGCCAATTTGCGAGGCGGCTGCGCGATCCACAAATAAATCGCCGCCAACGTGTCCAAACACGGCAATCATTTCTTTCGAAAAATTGCCCACAAATACGCTGTGCCGGCCCGATGTATCAATCACACCCGTATCGATACCCATGCCGGCGCGGGCGCGGCCATTCTCATCGTACGCCAATCCGCTCAAGGCACCCAGCTCTACAAACGTGCCATCTCCGTTGTTTTTGTAGAGCAGATCAGGCTGGGTATCACTCGCTACCACGAGGTCTGGCCAGTGGTCTCCATTGTAATCAAAAACTGCAGCCCCAAGCATTTTGCCCGGTGATGGCAAGAAGCCGGCAGCCTCGGTTTGATCTGTGAACGTACCATCACCGTTGTTATGCAAAAAACGGCTGGGAAGGCCCGTATACAATTCGGGGGTGCAGTAACTTTTCACGGTGCCGTCGAGGGTACAGAAAATATCTTTTTCAGGTGACCAGTCGACATAGTTGCCAACGTACAAGTCCAGCCAACCATCGAGGTCTGCATCAAAAAACACGGGTGTTGTGCTCCAGGTTGCGCCGGCTTGCGCATTGGCTGCAACCGATACATCTACAAACACGCCGGCCCGGTTTTCCAGTAAGTAGTTGGGGCCCAGGGTGGTGAAATAAATATCGTCATCGCCATCATTGTCATAGTCCCCTATGGTAAGGCCATATCCATACGCTTCGATTCCTTCAAGGCCGGCTTCTGCCGTGGCATCTTCGAACGTGGCATCGCCGAGGTTTTTGTACAGCCAGAGCGCAGGTACCGATGTGTCCGTTTCGTTATCCCACTGGCCTCCCCCAACAAGCAGGATATCTTGCCAGCCATCATCGTTGTAATCGATAAAAGCCGCGCCGGCGCCCATCGCCTCGGGGAAGTACTTATCGCCAGTCGCACCCGTTTCATGTTGAAACGAATCCAGGCCGGCTGTGCCTGTTATATCAACATAAGAAAAGGCAATCCCCGTTTCGTTGACAGGAGCCGGCTGCTCTGCAGGTTGCTTGCCACAACATGCAAGCAGCAATATCGCTGACAAGAAAAGGGTACGGATAGAAGCACGAACTTGAGCCATAATGTCAGGGAGCAAACTATATCCGTCTTGTTAACGCAGCCGGGCAAGGTATGCCTTGGCCTGTGCATTTTCCGGGTCGAGGGTGACGGCCCGTTCCCAGGCTGCCTGGGCGTCTTGCATCTGGCCGGCCATGGCATGCACGATGCCAAGGTTTACCCATAACCCTGTAAACGAAGGATCTTGCTGTAAAATGTGTTGATACGCCTGAATGGTGCCAAGGGTATCTCCCTGCAACAGCATCAGGTTCGCCATATTCGTCTGTATTTCCAGGTTAGCCGGATCCAGGTGGCGGGCAATTTTATAGGCGCGCATGGCGTCTTCGTAGCGCCCCACCAACCGCAAGGCAGACCCCAGTGCGGCGTGCGGCAGCGACTCATCGGTGGCGGCCCGCGCGGAGTTCAGCAATTGCATAATATTGGCATCTTTGGCCCGCAGATCTTCTGCCTCATCTATTAACAATTGTCCAGATTCGGTATCGCCGAGCCGCACAAGGGTTTGGCCCAGTTTGTAATGCGAAGCATGATGCCAGGGCCAATGCTCCGTAACGGCTTGCAAATGGGGCAAAGCCTCGGCATTATGGCCATTGGTGGCCAGCAAAGAGGCCATCAGGTACCGGTAGTCCCAATCATCAGGGGTATAGCTTGCAGCGTACGTTGCATGCGTCAGTGCTGCTGGAAATTTGCCTTCGTCTTCGAGCAAGAGGGCGAGGTTGAAATGTGCCGGCCCGTACGTACTATCCAGTTGTATTGCGCTTTCAAAAGCAACGCGCGCACTGTCGACTTTCCCAAGTTCTACATAGGCACGACCTATGCCTCGCCACGGCATGGGTGCATTGTGCGCAGCCAGCTCCTTTCTATAGTTGATGATGGCATCTTCAAACTGGTTGATCCGGAAATCGTTGTTGCCCAAGTTATGCCAAACACCCCGATAGGCAGGATCGCGTTCGAGTGTCGTCGTGTAAGCAACTGCTGCTTTTTCATAATCGCCCAGTTCGGAATAGATACGCCCCCGCAAAAAGGCCGCATCGGGAAGCTCGGGTGTGTACCGTTCAGCACTATCTGCGAAGACGAGTGCAATCTCAAATTCGTGCTGTTCAAGCGCTGCAGTCCCTTGCTGGAGTAACGCTTGGGAACGCGGGTCGACAAATCGCTCATCCGAGGTGCTATCGGCCGCATCTTTGCACCCCAAAAGGACAAAAAGCAACACGCAAAACAGCATGGGTTTGCAAAAACTTGCAGCAATAGTCCTCATTCGAACCATATCAGGAGCCCGGTAATCTATCGATGCTCTGGCGGGCTTCGGGGTGGTCGGGATTGTGCCTGAGCGTTTGCTCCCAGGCCTCCTGGGCTTTGCCATATGCACCTTGCATCGCATACACAACGCCCAGATTGTACCAGCCATCAGCAAAGTCAGGGGCAGTTGCCAGTATAGCCTCCAGCTTGCGGGTTGCGCCAAGGGTATCGCCACGCACAAGCGCCAGGTTGGCGAGGTCATTTTTTATGGTCAGATCATCAGGCTGGAGGGCTTCAGCAACGGACAAAGGCTGTACTGCATCCTCAACCCGTCCGGCCTGAATCAGGAGACGGCCCAGGTTAATCCAACGTTCATGCTGGTCAGGATAGGTCTGCGATTCAAACCGTGCTTTCTCGATCCGGTCATTTAACACCTGCAAGGTGTCAGCAAGTTGTAGCTGCAATTTACCGGCGTCCTCTTCACCGAGTTCAACCAATGCCAGGCCAAGGCTATATCTTGCGGAAGCAAGCCAGGGTTTTAGCTGTATTGACCGTTGAAGCAGCGGCACCGCCTCTTTGGGAGCACCAAGCGTGTGTTTAAGGGCCCCGAGGATGTAATTATAATCAGGATCAACAGGTACAAGGTCCAGCGCTCGGGTAGCGTGAGGCACAGCAGCTTCCGGTTGGCCGGTATCTTTGAGCGACTGACTCAGGTCTGCGTATGCATCAGCATTCAGGCTGTCGTAAGCAATGGCCTGTTCAAATGCAGCGATAGCAAGATCGTCTTCAGCCAATTGCCGTTGCGCGCGTCCTTTTTGCAGCGCCAACCGGCTCATGGTTTCACCGTACCGCACGGCGTAAGACGTACCATACTTTTCGTATTGCGCCTCAGTAGCAGTCATTTCTTTGTCGTAGCGCGATATGGCTTCAGAATACTGCCGGCGCAGAAACGCTATGTTGCCCAGATTAAACCAGGCGGAGGGGTAATCAGGTTGTAATTCAAGGGTCTTTGCATAAGCAGCTTCTGCCGCATCGGTATCGCGGCGCTGGAGCATAATCTGCCCACGCAAGAAATACGCATCTGCTGATGCAGGTTGCGTAACCAGCACACTGTCTGTTAAGGCCAGCGCGAGGGCAAAGTGTCCATCAGCAAGCACGAGGCGTGCATCATCCAACAAATCAACAAGTTGGGAGTCTGCCGCTGCCGGCTCCTGTTCAGTAGCCTGACACCCAAAAAGGCCAATACAGACCACAATCCACAACATTGTCCTGAACGAACAAATTCCCATAGCAGAATAACACGGTACAAGTGGGAGGTACATCGGGCCATCTGAACATTTTACCGGTTGGTGGTACCTGGAAATCAGATGGGTCATAAATATAACAAAAACAGAGGACAAGACGCAGTTCAAAAACGACGAACTATCTCAAATTGCCCTGTCCCCTCTTGAATCAGAACATGACTATCCACAGGGAGTTCGGTCAGCGATTCGCGGATGCCGGACGGCCAGGTAATCAACAGCGAATCTATTGCAGCGGTTGTGCCCAGGCCAAAGGTCAGCTGCTGTTCAGACGCAGAAAGATAACTGCCACCCGATTTGACCTGCCGCGCGAACCTTTTTACGCCGGCAACCAAAGTCACCTCCGCCCCAATGGCGCTGGTATTTGAAGTAGTGCCGCGCAAGGATACCCGCAATACATGTCCGCTACGCCGTGATTCATTCTCCCAGAGGTATACTGGTCCATTGTTGGTTGTAACCAGTACATCCAGGTCGCCGTCGTTATCATAGTCAGCATACGCAGCCCCACGACCAACAATGGCAGGCTCCAGGGCTGACCCTTTACCAGGTGAGACCAGTTCAAAGTTGCCTTTCCCGTCATTGGTAAACAACTGCGGCGGCTGTGCAAACGTTATCCCCTCTTGTAGCACTGCGACACCTTCATGCACATGTCCGTTTATCGCCAACAGATCCAGATCCCCGTCCAACTCTACGTCCAGCAGAGACAATCCAAAAGTCAAGGGTAGCAAACTTGGCCGCCCGATACCGGAGGCTATAGCAGCATCTCGAAAACGGTTATTCCCTCGATACTGGAACACACTGATCATCTCTTTGGAAAAGTTACCTATCAGGATGGCCGGCTGACCAGACCCAACAATATCTCCGACATCAACGCCCATGCCGGCACTTGCCTTGCCTGTGCCGGTGAGGGCAACGCCGCTAATCAGTCCTTTTTCTACAAACGTACCATCTCCCTGGTTTTCGAAGAGCAGGTCTCGTGCAGTGTCGTTCGTAACCACGATATCCGTTGCACCATCCGCGTTGTAATCCAGCATAGCCATGCCCAGCGTCTTACCGGGATGGCCGGCAAAACCGGCAAGGGTATCTGCCCGGCTAAATGTGCCGTCTCCCCTGTTCTGGTAAAACTGTAGTCCCACACCCTGATACAGTTCGGGTGTGCAATACTCCTTGTCAGTGGTTGTTAGCGTGCAGTTGCGGTCTTGCTCGGGTGACCAGTCCACATAGTTGCCGGCCAGTATGTCGAGCCAGCCATCGTTGTTGGCATCTATCATCAAGACAGCGGTACTCCACGCCCCGGTGGTATCCAGTTTTTCGGCAGCAAACCGGCCAGCTTCATTGCGAAAAAGCAGGTTTTGCGTAAGGGTTGTGAGTACAAAATCCTCATCGCGGTCGTTATCCACGTCCCCCACAGCGACGCCAAACCCGAAAGCACGCTGCGCAGCCAATCCGGATGTTGTGGTATAGTCGCTAAAGGTGCCATCCCTTTCGTTTCGGTAAAGGGACACGGCCGGCACGTTGTTGTTTTGCCAGGTAGCGCCTCCTACCAGCAGTATATCTTGCCATCCGTCGCCATCAAAATCAATGAACCCACCGCCGGCGCCCATAATTTCAGGAAACCACTTATTGCCCGCAGCACCCGAGGTATGTTGGAATGTATCGAGGCCGGCCGAATGTGTTGCGTCCACGAAAACAGGAGTGGTTGGGGCATCATCTTCCGAAGATACACAGCCGGCCAGGCAACAAACGTACAGCGGTATACACCAACGCAAGACACGGTTCTGCCACTTGAACTTCAGAGACATCGGGTTACAGCAAAATGGTAGATGTAGGGGTTGGCCGTAAAATATGCATAAAATAAAAACGGCAGACCAGAAGGCCTGCCGTTTTTTTGACTTACCAGTCTTTCCTACTAGAAGGAGAGATTCAAGCCGATCCGGTTGATGTTACCAAGGATACCAAAATCGGTATAAGAGTAGTTGGCACTAAAGCCAAGTCCACCCAGATCACGCTGGAGTCCTACACCAAGGTTGATACCTTCTTCGTCTGTTGGGAAGGCATATCCGGCACGGAGTGCGAGCGTATTTGCAAGGATATACTCGCCACCAATGTTCAGGTGCTCGTAGAAATCACGCGGACGCTCAGCATCAATGGACAGCACGAAGGAGTGCATGTCTGTATTGTAATCGGTGAGGTCGAGCATGTCCATAGAGACACCAATCGTAAACGTAAGCGGCAATTCAAAAGCTTCTTGCTCGTAGGTAACTTCACTAGAGAAGTTACGCGCACTCATGGCGAAGTTTAGGCTTCTGAAACCCGTGTTGTACAATACGCCGAAGTCAACAGCAACTGTACTCTGGCTGTTGCCTTGTGTCTCTGTAGCCGAGATGGTGCTCTCGGTCAGGTCCTGGTATACGTACTTGATGTTAGCACCAACCGCAAACCGATCACTCAGTGACTTCGCGTAGCTGAAACCAGCAGATAATGCAGACGGGCTGTAATTACCGGTATCGATAAAACCAGCTTCATTCTCAGCGCGAATGGTACCGAGGAATTGGCCATAGTCTACAGCCATAACAAAAGCACCGAAGACACCAAAGGCGCCACCAGCAGGGGCGAAAGCAACACCACCGTAATTGTAGGTGATATCAGCAAACCACTGGGTCTGACCGAGTGAAACACTCAGGGGACTTTGCAGCTTGGCGAGGCCGGCCGGGTTGTAGAACATGGCTGACGCATAGCCTTCAACAGCAGTAACAGCACTACCCTGTCCAGCTGCGCGCGCATCTACCGACATCTGGAGAAACTTCATCCCGGTCTGGGCGCGTTTTTCCAGGTCCTCTTCTGGAATCTGCTGCGCCTGGCCCATCACAGAGACCGCGCAAAACAGGCTCATGAGACCAAGCAGCGTCGATCGATAAACTAAATTTTTCATAATACACCAATTTTCTTTGTTGATAGCAACGCATGAAGCGTGCGGCTCCCGACAAAGGCCGGGAGCCGGCTATTGCTATCGAATAATTGTGAACTTGCGGGTAACCTTCTCGCCGGTCTCGTTGTCCGTAATTACGGCGACATAGATTTCGCTGGCTACAGGCTGCAATGAATCTGTTTGCGCGTTCCATTCCTGGTCACCACTGCCATCATCATGAATGATCTCAGTGATCAACTCACCCATTTCGGTGAAGATTTTGATGGTACAGTTTCCAGGGATATCAAAGAACTGCAACTGGTTTTCATTGCTAAACAGCAAGCTCGCTTCGGTGTTGATGTTGTACGGGTTTGGTACAACGCGCGCGGACTCGATGGTAGCGCCAGGTGGTCTTTTCAATACAGCAGGTTCATACGTTTGCGCCCAGTAACGATTGCTCTTCAAGGCAGCTCCCGTTGGTGTATCACCAGTCGCATCCATATTCACATCACCTACAGCCTGGAGGTAATAGTAGTAGTTAATACCACGGATTACCTCGCTGTCTTCAAATGATGCGGTACTGGCCGGGAAGTCAGCTACTTTGCGGTAAACTGTTGGCCAGTCTTCATAAGCTTCGCCAGTAAGCGGGTCGAGCGGCAGGCCGTCAAAACGGTTTTGTGCGCGCCAGAGCTCCCAGCCTCCTGCAGGAGACTCTCCAGGATAAGACTCCCACTCAATGAAGATACGGTCGGTACCAGAGGTAACCGAGAACCGTGCAGGTGGCATTGGACCTTTCGGTGCATTCCAGCCAGACTCATAGTTAGCGATGATGCGGTTGAACGTCTGGAACATTGTGTCTTTTGCAGACAACGCCCATTGGTTCTTGGTCATGCGTTCAGCGCCGGTAAACAGGGTATTGTAATCATATGCAGCGTCGCTGATGACACCGTCACCATTGGCATCAAATTCAAAGGTTGCACTTTCGTCGCCCTGGGCGCGTTTGTACGCCTGCCCAACGGCCACAGCAGCCTGATCGCTGATACCACCAATACCTTCACCCATGATGATGCGAACATCTTCGCCAGGGCCGAGGGTATACGGGCCAAAACCTTCACCAAAGGCAAAGCCGTCACCGCCTCTACCGAGTGTAGGATCACCGAGTGGTGTATCAAATGCACCTGCAGGCTCTACAAGGTCAGCATGGTGCGGATACACGCGGCCTTCTGTGATGAGTTCATACTCAAACTCCATTTTGGCCAGATCGGTGTGTTCGTTCAAGTGTGTACGCTCATCACCAGTCCAGATGTAGTTCATCGTGCTTGGCTGATCTGGATCATCAGATTCATCTGTAGCAGATGCATCAGCGTGCAGGATAATGCGTCCGAGCATATGGGCAGCACCGAGGCGACCTGTACTGTCAGCGTCTACGGTTAGCCAGTTGCCGGCATCCCAAAGCGGACCACCAAGTGCGGTACGGCCACTAAGTGAGGGTACATGACCAAGCCAGGAGTACTGTGCGCGGTAATCCACGTCATAGTCTTCGTGGCCATCACCAACCGTATCATTCATGGTCCATTTGCCCCAACCCTGGGCATTGTTCTGGATCCAGCCGGCACTCCGGTTTGGCGCGTAACGGTTCTGCCAGTAGAAGTAAACGCCTTCGAGCGTCTGATCGGGTAGCTCGATGGTAGCATCGTTGTCTGTGTTACCGGTATTGGTAAAGACAAACTCCAGAATGTGGTAGTTGTCATGATGCTCCTGGCTAAACTGGCTGGCCCAGCGTTCCTGCGTGATGCCGAGGACGTTGGCATTACGCGAGTACACGGTCCGGTCAAAGGCCATGGTCGGATCAACTTCTTCGTTTACCACAGGACGGTTAAACGTTTCAAATCCGTCTACTTCAACAATAGGCGGTTCAAAACGGCTAATCATGGTAAACTCTTCTGCAAACACTTCACCAAGGCCCGTAATACGAGGGCCAACGTGTGCAATTTTCACAGGCCAGTTGGTGCCGGCCTCATCTGTAAAGTCTGTTGCTGCAACCCACAGGGCGTAACCACGCACGTTGCCGTGCTCGTTTCGGATACCAGGCCAGTGGATATTATGGCCCTGGTAGTCTTCGTTGTGGCTACCCGCTTCCGTGTAGTACTTGTGCATTTCGCCAACTGATAGCCATTTCAGCTCCCACTGCGCAAGTGCGTCAGTAGGTGCAAAAAATGCCAGTATCAATCCAACAAGCAACGCATAGCGTACGGATGGGATACACCGATAGCTGGTGGTCTTTTTCATGATATATCGGAAAATTGAATAAACACAATCGGCAAAGAGGGTATGGGACTCCCGTGAAGGCCGGCCAAAACAGGCCGGCCTACCGGGAAATGCCGATCAAAAATGGTGGAGTGACCTTAGAACGTGAAGCGCACGCCAAAGTACACATTACGTGGGTTCAGGAAGCGGAAGGAGTCTACAACAGGATTGTAGATATAAGCCTTGTCATCCAGCACCTGACTTACTTTACCCTCGTCGGCAACGACGAAGTCACTACCGTTATACTGGTAGTACGTACCGCCACCTTCGCCATCGCGAATGAAGTAAAGTGCACGTGTATTGGCGTTAGTTACGCGATCGAGGCTTGGAAAAGGCTCGATAGGCACATATTCAACGCCATCATCACGGAAGTCACCCGGGCGGTCATCGCCTACGATGAGGTAGCTAGGCAATTCGCTATCTTCGATGCCACTGAAGGTGTCGCGTGAATGGTGGAGCGACTCCATGTAACGCTCGAAGTTGAAGCTAAGCGCCATGGCACCATGGCGTTGCAGACGCTTTAGGTTCAACACGTTGTTGATGTCTGCAAACACCTGGGCGCGACCATTGCCAATAGCAAAGTTTTTGCTGACACGCAGGTCGAGATTCCAGTAATCGCGCCACTGCATGTTGTCGCGGATACCCACGATCTCAGCACCACCACCACCAGCATAGGTGAAGATGTCACCAGAACGCCATTCTCCGAGGAAGCTCAGGCGCCAGTCAGCAAGCGGACGGAAACTACCAGTCTGCGGACCAAAGTCGGTCGGCGTCAGGAATTCCACGTTTGCACGAGCAAATGGCTCAGGCTGTGGGCGGAAGAGTGTGTTTCTTGCATTCTCTTCAAAGCGGCTCTGCTCTACACGGTTTTCAAGCTGCTGTCCGTAGGCAAAGTTGCCTTCTTTACGCACCAGGAAGGTGTAGTTCAGGAAACCCCGTACCCAGCGGCCACGGTTTTTAGTCAGTGTGACTTCGAAACCGCGGTTGTCTTCGTAGTTGTACGGGAAGGCGATGTCGTAGTCAACCAGGTTGTCAATACTGCGGTAGTTGATGCTACGTGGCTGGTTTGAAACATCACGATAGAAGCCGGCAAGACGCACGAGGAACTGATCAAACAGGTTGTGCTCATAACCAATTTCGTATGCCACTGTTTTGGGCATCGGATGGTTCGGGTTGCCAATGGCCGCCGTCTGCGAGAAG
>JBCCIM010000120.1 GCA_039111535.1 Bacteroidota bacterium
GTGTCATATACTTCATCTGAAATAAGCGTTGGAAACTGCTCTCGAATATTCCAGATCGTACGTTGATGTACATCTTTATCAACTTCATCCAAAACCGACTGTAGCTGCACTTCCCTTTTTGTCGAATCACGTTCGTGTTCCAAAAAAACAGCCAACGTCAGCAGACCTGAAGCCAATGCTTCCTGTCGATAAATATCAAATAATAAATTTGTAGCAGCATACGTGGATTGTTGAAAATCGCTACGGTCATCAAGTGACCCTATCGCGTATGCTTCTTCGTTGTTGGTCGTAGACAGACCATACGAACTGGCAGTGCCGGCAGAAAGTTGCCAAACACCCAATGTGGTGTTTCTACTCCCATGCCCCACCGCCATGTTCTCATCAAACCCGCTAATACTCAACGGAAGATAGAAAAACTCTACAGGAAGACCGTAATCCTGCAGTGTTTTTACTACAAAAGGAGTATAATCGAAGAGTTGTGCCCTTGTAAGCGCTTCTTTATACGGCCCTTCGCCTTCTCCCAACCAGTACTGTGTAATGCTTTTTTTCACGTCGGCAACAAATGAAGCCGGCATATTAATTTCACTTTCGTTGAAAAAACGGGCCGCATTGTAGATCTGGCTTTCTGTTTCATCCAGTGCCTGGTACAGTCCCATCTGAATGAGATAGCCCTTGTAATCTTCTGCTGCTGTTTGCCGCTCTTTTTCCAGATTAATGATCTTTTGGGCGGTCAGTAGTTTATCCGCTCCTTCCTGGTCAGCATAAACATTTGCGATTGCAATGTCGGCTGCGCGAATCTCGGTGAAGAGCACTTCTGCTTTTTCAGCGAGATTATCGTTTTTACTCAGCTGATGCCGGCCATAGAAGAAGCCAGCACCGCCAAGCAAGAGCGCGGCCAAAGCAAATGCGATAATTTTGGGTGTACTTGGCAACAGGCGGGGTGCTTCGGCTGACGCATCAAAGCCGGGCATGGCTGCCGCTGACTCCGCAGTAATGTAATTGAATACGATCCGCGGCCCATCTTTGCCCAGATGCAGGATGTCCTTGTCGATAACCGGGACGTGGTTTACCTTCTTGCCGTTTACGTAAATACCATTGGTGCTTTCAAGATCGTGTACCCACCAACACCGGTCCTTATAGTCTATTTCTACATGATTCCGGCTTACATGGCTGTTCTTGATCATCACATCGCAGTCGCTATCCCGCCCAATACGAAACGGACGCGTAAACACCCGTTCGATTGGTTCATCATCCTGAATCTCCACAACAAGACGTATGGGAGGATGGGCAGCCTGCTTTCTAATTTGCTTTTGCGCCATGGTGTAGGGCTAGGTTCTGTATTTCTTTCGTTACAGAAGTTAATCCTGAATACGTTAGGCCGGAGTTTTTTTCGGGCCGGCAGACATACGAGACAGGTATGCCCGAATAAACGATGGACGGTAAGCGCGACGCTCGGTGATAGACCAGTCTTCTGCGCGCAATTCTTTGAACTTGTCCTGCAAGCTCCAGGAAGCCACCATGCGCGCCAGATTTGGCGACAGGCGGTATAGTCCGCCCTGTTGCGACAGGCTCTCTGCTGCTACAACCGGGTCAATTTCACGCAACAACATGTGCATGCCCTGCTGAACTACCGCTTTATACCCATCCAGCATGGCAAGCTGGTGCAAAATCACTTCGTCACCCCCTTCTTCGAGCAACGCAAGGCGCTGACCAAGTTCCTCTTCGTCCAGATCAGGATCCAGCAAATAATCTTTCAAACGCGTACCATTGCCTTCAAACAGAATTTCAGACTCAGGTGTCTGGGCTATGGTGTGTCCAACAAATTCATGACGAAACTCCCAGGGAACGCTAACCAACATCGACAATACGTTAAAGACAACGCTGTGTACCTGGTCCAACTGTGCCGAGGTTTCGAGTTTCTTACCACGCTTGCTAACAGGGGTAAGGGCCTTTTCAACCGGCACAGGCTCTTGTGACAGTACTTCATCGCTGGTGGTGCCATTATTAGACAGGGCATGCACCTTCGGATCGGTAGCTTCAGGGTCTTCGCCCAGAATGAGGCTTGCAAGCAGCTTCCGCACGTCTTCGTTAGCAGCGAAGTCTACTGCCCCAAACGCGTCTTTTAGCGCATCTATACGTCGATTAGGCGCTTCGCCTTCGTACGTATCGCACAGGCTCGTGAAAGCCGCTGCAAACTGCTCTGCATCTTCCAAAAACGGATTTACAAAGCTGCTCTCAAATACTGTCCGGTCATAATCGGGGGTACGAACCTTTTCCGTTTCAGGCTCATCTTCAGGCTCCGGCTTGTCAAGCTGAAATTCAACTTCAAACTCGCCAAGTTTAATGATGTCACCATCACTCAGCATGTAAGCGCGGCCTGATTCTAGCCGGGTACTGTTGAGATACGTAAAGTTCTTGCTCCCCAGATCTGCTATTTCATAGCCATCTTCGAGTTGCGTGATCTCTGCGTGCTTTTTACTGACTACCCTGCTCTTGTCCGGAATATGAACATCGTTTTCTTTGTCTCTTCCGAGGGAGATACGCTCCTGCTCGAAAGTGAACTCTTCGACTTCATCCGAATCTTCGTCCGTCTTTAAAAATAACTTAACCATCATAAATCGAGGCTCATGATGTATTGAAACTGAGCGTTCGCTGTCATCAAATGTAGCATGCCGGCTTACCAATTAACAAGGTGTACAAAACCGGCATCCTGTTAGAAGCAATAACTGCGGGACTCCTTAACCGGATGCGCCATGTGAAGACATGGGCGGGGTGAGAGAATTCCCGAGGTTCGATTGTGTATCAAAATGTAGGCTGCGATCGAGGGACAAATCAAGTGTTTGCTTGTAGTATATCCCAGATCCAGGCAATGCCGGGCTCTTGTGGGCTGGCGCATCCATTTTTCACGTTGTTTAATCAACTATAAAGCATGAATGTTCTTTTGCATGGAAATGTTGTATTTTTCTAGCAACCACTCCCTTGTAATGAGTATTCTTGATACAAGGCCCGACCTGTACCTGTGCTGTATTTTCCATTAAGTCGTAACATACGACGGCCAAACGTACAGCGCATCGCATATTTTTTGCGCAAGACCTGCTCGTACGGGACATTTTGGCGGGACATGCCCGCAATGATCATCCCTGACCCCATCTTAACGCGATCCGTAATTTATTTGCAGAGGATTTTGCAGAGAAAGCTTTTATGGTACAACCCAATCTCATGATGAGGCGCTTTTTTTTCATTGCAAGCCTGTTGGCTTTATGCCTGGGCTCGGCAGATACTGCCTTTGCGCAATTTGTCGAATCCAAAATCACAGCCAATGATAGCGACCCAAACGATCGGTTTGGTGAATCTGTCGCAATTGACGGGACTACAGCTGTCATTGGTGCGTTCAGGGACGACGACGCAGGCGCTGATGCCGGCGCGGCGTATGTCTTTGACTTGTCAAACGGCGTCTGGACACAAACTGCCAAGCTGATTCCTGACGATGGAGCCATTCTTCCGGGATTATTTGACAATGGACTTTTTGGCGGTGTTGTAGCGATTAACAACGATGTAATAGTCGTTGGGGCTGTCGACGCCCGCGAAAACGGCATCAAAACTGGCGCAGCCTATGTATTTGGCCGCAACAATGACGGCAAGTGGCTGCAAGAAGAACGGCTCATCGCTGAAGATGGGGCCCTGAATGACAAGTATGGCGCCGCTGTTGCAACCAACGGGGACTATGTTATGGTTGGCGCCCTTGATGCCGACCATTCCAATCTCAACAATCCTGGTGCCGTGTATGTCTATCTAAGGGAAATGGGTGCTGGCGATGCAGACGTCACCTGGACGCCGATTCAGAAACTGATTCCTGGTGACACCCAGGAAGGCGACAGTTTTGGCTGGAGTGTAGCCATGTCCGGCGACCGCGCGATTATCGGCGCACGAGATGTAGATGACCGCGGCGAAAATGCCGGCGCTGCATACATCTACGAATTACGCGGTAGCGAATGGGTTGAAGTAACCAAAATTTATGCTGATGACGCCCAGGCTGACGACAGTTTCGGCGAAATTGTAGCCATCCATGAGAACCAGGCAATTGTGGGCGCACGGGATGTTGATGTAAACGGAGAAGAATCTGGCGCCGCCTATATCTTCACGGAAACAAGCGACGTGGAATGGCAGCAAACGGCCAAACTCCTTGCTTCTGATGGCGAAAGCCTGGATCGCTTCGGAAACTCAGTGGCCATAGAAAACAACTATGCCGTCGTGTCTACGCGCATCGACAATGACTTTAGTGGCGCGGTATACGTATATCAGCAAATTGGCGCCAGTTGGGCTGAAATTGCCAAACTCACACCCGAGAACCTGGAAGCGGGCGACCTTTTTGGCCAGGGCGTTGCAATAAGCGATACCCGCATTATCAGCGGTACCAAAGGGGATGATGAAAAAGGCCTCGACGCCGGCGCTGCGCACGTATTTGCACTTGAAGACCCTGATCGCGCCGCCCTGATTGCACTGTACAACGCCACAAACGGCCCCAACTGGTCGAGAAAAAACAACTGGCTATCCAATGCGCCGCTTGCCAACTGGTTTGGCGTTGAAACCAATGACGACGGCCAGGTCACTGAACTGAATCTTGAAAACAACAACCTGACGGGCGACTTCCCGGTAGCGCTTGGCGGCCTGCCGGCCTTGCGTCGCCTGAACCTGCGCAACAACAACCTGACGGGCCAAGTGTCAGACGATTTGCAGGGAGCATCCCTGCTGGAAACCATCGATGTAGGCGACAATAATTTGACCTTGCCGCTTCCGGAAAGCCTGACCAGCCTGCCAAACCTGCAAAACCTGTTTCTCGACAACAATAATTTTGCCGGCGAGGTCCCCGAATTCCTGAGCGATTTGCCCAGTTTGCAGGTGTTATACCTGAATGACAACGCGTTTGCCGGCATAGTACCCGAAAAGATGGGGAGCATTGCTACCCTGCGTGTCCTGCATTTGCAAAACAATACCATAGTGGACTTGCCCGCTTTCGGCATCGACAATGCGCAACCCAACCTCAATGAACTCTATGTCTTTAACAACCTGCTAACCTTTGAAGACCTGGAAATCCACGGCAACATCAACGACTTCCAGTACGTGCCACAACCAAATATTGGAGAAGCACGGACCCTTATCGCAACGGAAAACAATCCGCTTGTGCTGCAAGTGGAAACTGAAGGGGTAAACAACGCCTACCAGTGGAAAAAAGACGGGGCTGTAATCCAGGGTGCAACGGAAGATACTTACGTGATCTCTTCTGCATCGCCCGCGGATGCCGGCACTTATGTGCTGGAGGTAACCAATTCGAGGGCACCGGACCTGACCCTTGTCAGCGAACCCATTACCGTTAACGTGATTCCGGTCGTTAATTTTGCTTCAAACCTGTCGAGCATACATGTTGTCCCTCCCCTGTTGAGCCCTGCCAACGGCAATCTGACCGCTACCCTGGTTGGCAGTCAGCTTTCCATTGCCGGCGTTTTTGAAAGCCTGGCTTTCAATTATGGGGCAGCTTACCTGCACGCAGGTGCCCCTGGCGTAAGCACGCCTTCAGTTTACGAACTCAATGCCAGCCTCACCGATGAACGCGCCGGCGTTTTTGAAGCTGCTAACAACACCTTCGAACTGAACGATACCGAACTACTTACACTCCAGAATGGCCTCTTCTATATCAGCATCGAAACAGAAAGTGGTAACATAGCTGATCCGTTCACGGCAGAGCTACGCGGCCAGATCTATGTTGCGCCAAACAGCGGGCCCAATCAACCGGAGATTTCAGCGCCGGCTGATGGTCAAGACATTGACCTCGGCGAGCCGGGCAACATTTCCATTAGCTGGAGCGAAGTCTCAGATCCCGACGGCCATCCTGTCCAATACCTCTGGGTGTTCTCCAGGAATGAGAACTTCGAGAACGACATGACACTCATCGACGGCATTTTCACTACTGGCGATGCCGCTGAGTTTGTCATACCGCACGCAGACATCGACGCGTTTCTTGCTTCACAAGGCATCGCACAGGGTGCAACAGTCACACTGTATCATCTTGTGGGCGCAACAGATGGCAGCGAGTTCACAAGAAGTACAGCCCGTTCTATCAACTTAAAACGGAGCACCAACAACCAGCCTCCCCGCGTTGAGTCACCTGTAGCAGATTTCAACTATTTGCTTGAAGATGGGCAAGGCAACATCAACCTCGCAGATGTATTTCTCGACCCTGATGGTGATGACCTGACATTCGAGGCCGGCTCCAGTGAACCGGGTATAGCCACCGTTGCTATTGATGATGAATCACTTGTTATCACCCCTGTTGCCCTTGGGTCTACAACCATAAACATCAGTGCTACAGATAGTTTTGACGAGCAGGTTAACGATGAATTTGTACTCACCATCAACAGCCGGCCAGCTGTCATTAATGCCATTGCGGACCAGGTCTTATTCGAATCTGATGCCCCGCAGACACTGCCTGTAGCAAATGTATTTTCGGATAACGACCCGCTAACCTTATCTGCCAGTGCCAACGATGAGAGCGTTATAAACGTCATGCTTGATGGTACGTCGCTCGTGCTGACCCCGGTGGGCGTCGGCTTTTCCAGCGTAACCCTCACAGCAGAAGACGACAAAGGCGGGGTGGCATCCACCTCCTTTCAGGTTGTGGTACAGGCAGACATGATCATGCCGCCGCAAAGCCTTGCTGAGAGTATCAGCATTTCGTTTGGCAACCCCGACCTTTCTGCAAGCTACCGCCTGGTAGCACTCCCCGGCACTGTAAATCTACCCATGTCTACGGCCGTAAATGGCACCCCGGAAGTTGACTGGATTGCCTTCCGTGACAACGGCCAGGACGTCGACGATCGTGAAGTCTACTTTGAGCGATATGACGGCTCCGCCAATTTCACATTCCGGCCAGGTGGCGGATTCTGGTTGTTGTCCAAACTGGCGTGGGAGCGTGCAGAATCTCGTCCGACGGTTCAACTTGCGGGAGATGGTACGTACACTATTCCACTCCAAGCCGGCTGGAATATCATATCCAATCCGTTTGACATCGATATTCCCTGGCAGGCTGTAGCCCAGGCCAATGAAGTCAGTCAGCAATTGTTCAGGTGGCAAGGCCGCTACATTGCCTCACCTGTTTTCAGTTCAGCGACTACCGGCAACGCGTTCTACTTTTTCAACAACGAAGGCCTGAACTCGCTCAGACTCCCTTACATCGCGGCTTCTACTGCCAATATCGAACGGCCAGTGCAACCCGCGTTTGCAATTCATGCAGTAGTTGCCGGTGATACGCTGACAAGCATCCGGGCGGGACGACATATAGAGGCTACGGAAGCTGGTGCAGACAAGTTTGATCAGATTGCTCCGCCAGGCGCCTTCGAAACGGTAAGTTTGCGTTTACTGCGCCCCGGGGTTTCCCAGGGAGGCCGGCAGGGCTATTTAACGGAAGAGTTTTTACCGGCTGAACGTGATGGGTACCGGTATACCCTGACGCTGCAGGCACCAACTGATGGACCCATTACCTTGCAAGGTGAAGGCTTTCCTCATTTCGAAAATCACCAAGAAATTTTGTTGATTGACAGGAAACTCGGCAAACGTTACGACTTCCGTAAGAACCCTTCGCTCACTTTTTGGCCCGACGCAAACGTACAGCAGTATGTTTTGTTGATTGGAGATGCGGCTTTTGTGGAAGAAGAACAGGCCAGTCTGTTACCAGAATCACTGGCTTTGTTGCCCAACTACCCCAATCCGTTTGCGCAAACGACAACGATTGAGTTTGCGCTTCCGGAACCGGAAAACGTCCGGATCGTCGTCTATAACACGCTGGGGCAACGGGTTCGCGTGCTGGTTGACGGTGCGTACAGCGCCGGCCATCACCAGTTGACCTGGGATGGGATGGGAGATGCCGGTGCAGCCCTCAGCAGTGGCTTGTACTTCTATCAACTGCAATTGCAAGACAAACAAATTGTGCGTAGCATGATGTTACGGCGATAATTCTGCCTGCAATACGACCCTCCTGTTTATAACAAAATTTTTTACAGTACCTTTAAGGGGAGACTCCTCACTTAAGCAATGTTAACCATGTATCCACGTCCTGAAGAGTTCATCGGCAAAGAAGTCGATGGACACCGTATCGACGATGTCCTCGGACGTGGTGGTATGGGGATTGTTTTCAAGGCGGAAAACCTGGAGCTTTCGCGTACTGTTGCCCTCAAAATTATCAATCCTGCCCTTGCGCAGGATGAGTCCTTTTTGCGCCGCTTCAGAGCGGAAGCCCGCGCCCTTGCACAAATCCACCATCCCAACATCGTAATCGTTTACGATTTTCGTTCCTTCGACATGGGTTTTTACATTTCGATGGAATACGTAAAGGGCCCTACCCTGGCGGATTACATGGAGGAAAAAGGCGCCATTCCCTGGAAAGAAGGCCTTTATCTCACCAAACAGATGCTTTCGGCATTTCACTATGCCCACAGCTGTGGTGTAATTCATCGGGACATCAAGCCGCGCAATATCCTGCTCGCTAAAAACAACGTCGTTAAAATCACAGACTTTGGCCTCGCCAAAATCTTGCAGGAAGGCAAACGGACAACGGACACCACGGTTACCATGGCCACCGGTGGTACAATCCATTATATGCCACCCGAACAGATTCGCGGGCTACGCAATGTTGATCATCGCGGTGATATTTTCTCGCTCGGCATGACGATTTACGAGGCCATCGCCGGCATGCTGCCTTTTGAGAAAAATGCAAGCGGCTATGCAATCCAGAAAATGATTGTTGAAGAGCCGTTTCCTGATATTCGCAAACGGGATTCTTCTATTCCGAAGCCCCTCGCGCGGATCATCATGAAATCGCTAGAGAAAGAGCCACACAAACGATTTCAGAGTGCTGCAGAAATGATTTCTGCACTCGAAGAGTTTGAAATGAATACGACGTCTACCGCACTGGCTGTAAACGGCACAGGCGGGGGCAATTATCCAGGTGCTTCCGGCTTCAGCCAGCGATGGCGCCTTTATGCTACATTGGTTGGCTTGCTCATTGTTGCCCTGTCTTTCATTGCCGTCTTTACGCCAGAAGTGCTTAGTGCATTTATTAGCTCAGATGTTGAAGAGCCCTCGCTCGCAGAACAGCTGGGGACGCAAGGTGACCCGTCAATTACCCGGGCAGATGCGGCTCCCTTGTCGGAAATTGAACTCAACCCCATTAATGTCTCTGAAGGCCCGGGCACTGAGCAGGCTACGGAAGACTCCGTTGACACAACGGTCAGTGCACCTTCTGAAAACACAGAGAACCCGGCAACCGAACCAGCAAACACCAGCCCTGTCACCCCGCCACAAAACACGGGCACTACTACAGCAGTTGGCTCCATACGATTTTCCAGTACGCCCGAAGGCGCCCAGATTTATCTGAATGGTGTGAATGTAGGCATAACCCCACTCCTCGTTGATAATGTTAACGCTGGGGGAGCCGATGTTGAATTGCGGCTGCGCAACCACGAGTCTTACAAAGGGCGCGTGCAAGTACGCCCGTACAACATCAGCCAAATCAACCGCCGACTTGCCCCAATCATGGGCTTGCTCAAACTAAATATCAATCCGCCTGCAGAACTCTATATTGATGGCGATTTGATTGCAAAAGAAACAGGCGCCGGCACACGTGTGCCTTTGTTGGCTGCGTCACACGAAGTGCTCGTGGCACACCCGCAGCATGGAGAGTGGAAAAAAACGATCACCATCGCGCCTTCCGATTCGCTTTCATACGACATTGATTTCACCGAAACCGTTCGGCTGATCATTACTGCTTTTGATACGGCTGAAAACGGCATGCACGTAGAAATTCTCCTTGATGGCAAACCCACTGGACTTTATACGCCGACGCCAATTGAGGTACCTATCGGGCAGCACAAACTAGCCGTTAAAGCTGAAGGGTATGAGATGGTTGAAGAAGCTGTTACTAAAAACTACGAGGCTTCAGGCCAAAGCCCCATTCGCTTTGTGCTGCGCAAGTCTGACTAACACATGGCGCTTAGCTAGCGCCCTGTAGCATTGCGCCACAACAGGCGGCGCACCACACCTGTTTACGGCAGGATTACATGCATATGAAAACTCCCCGTTTTAAAAAGCACGCAATTACCCTGGTGTTTGCACTGGCAGTCTTGCCTATTGGCCGCGTATTCGCCCAGGATGCGCCAGACTGTACAACTGCGCTTGCAGATGCAGAAAGCGCGTATTTCAGTGGTGATTTTGAAAACACCATTGCTTTGCTGCAGCCGTGTATCACGGCAGATGCCTTTGCCGGTCACCAGGGCATTCGTGCGTATGCCTTGCTCGGCCGCACCCATTTTGTATTAGGGAATGACGACAATGCCCGTACAGCCATCGAAGGGTTATATGTGCTCAATCCGACGTACACCCCGGATCCGCAGCTGCCACCAAACTTTTCAGCATTCATTTTGGAAGTGAAGCAGCAAATGATAGCATCCGGGCAATTTCCAGAGACTGAATCTGAAGTAGTGTTGCCAACACCTGAGCCGCCGGCTGTAGAAATTGCAGAAAACGATGAGGACCAGGCCGCGCCGCGCCGGCGCAAAGCCCTGTTGTTTGGGGGAGGCGCTGCCCTCGTGGTTGTTGCCGGCGCAGCAATCCTGCTAAGCGGTGGTGGCGGAGAAAATCCTACTGATACAGGCTGGCCGTTGCCTCCTCCTCACCCTTCTTCTCAGTAGCGTACTGCATAAATAACGATTTTTGCCAGCGAACGCCTTAAGCAAATTGGGATTTATCCGATAACGAACTTGAGGTCACCTGCCTCGTGCAGGTGTCGAAATAGCATAAGAACACCCCCTCATAGGGTGGACCTCTTTCTGTGGTGGGTCGAAGCCCGGTCATTTGACCGGGCTTTGTTATTTATACCCGGTCGATGTAATACGCAAATAAAGCTCAGCGCCGTTACAATTTGGCGTAATCGTCTAGCATTACTTTAAGACGTATAAGCAAGCGCATTGCGCGCATTGCACCCTCTGCAAAATCTTCCTGCGAAATACTGGGATCTTGCAACCCTTCTTCAAGAAACACCTTGGTGTCTTCGTACAAGCGGTTCAGGGCATCAATTTCGGCGATCAATCGATCACGATCTTGCTGTGAAACCATGGTGTGCGCCATATCGGAAGCAATGTGTGAAGGCGAAATCAGGATGTTTTACGTGCCCACGCAGCACAAAAAAACCAAACCTTCACGTATTAAAATCAACAACACCAGGAAGGTCAGATGCCTTCACTGAATCAAAAAGAAACAACAACCCTAAAGCAGTGACGGGAAAGTTGTAAACCCTGCCGCTTCTACAATTCGCGACAGAAAAAGAAACTAGGATAGCGATTTTTAGCCAAACCTGAAAGACGTGTAGCTGGCACGTACCCCAATTATATACAAAAAAAACTCGATTTATACTATTCGATGCATTAAGCACATGTACACAGCGCCTCTGCTTACAGATTTGAGCAGATCAATGCAGAAGCTTGCCTAAAACATCTCGACCAAATCATTTATACGGCTTATATAAGGCCGCTAGAAATGCGCCGTTGCCCCAATGATTTCCATCGTCCGGGTATGTTGCACAAGGATTGCAATCCCCATGCGCTCCGGATCCATCGATGCATCAAGGGCAACTTCAAAAGACGCCTGTTGATCGAGCTTTTTCGTCTGTTGCAACTTGGTGACCAGCGCGAGGTTTCTCACGACAAAATCATTTTGCAGCGTTTTGCCGGCATTTTCACCGCGCGGCACATCGGTAGATAGCTCTTTTTGAAATGCAATTGCAATCAAGGCATAAGGTGCCCTGCTTCTCGGTATTTTGCCCGTAAGATGCACCGTACCCGAAAGTTTGTCTTTGTCTCGTATGAGCCGCGTAACAGCTAACTTTGCCTGGTGGCTTCGCGCATCTTTGGCCCGCGCGTTAATAACTTTCTCCACTTGTGCGAACCGCGATCCTACCACATCTTCGTGGCCATGAATCACCATCTGGGGTGTGTAGAGCGTTGCGCCTCCAAGGGCTGTCACATAATCCCCTTGCCGCTCCGTCCATGCTGCGTCAGAAAATGGATCTTTCCAGCCGAGGTAATTCCAATAGTCTACATGGAAAGACAACGGAATGACATGTGCTTGCCATTCAGGCGATTGCGCCAGGGATTTCAGGTATTTATCAGCCGGCGGACAGCTAGAGCAGCCCTGTGAAGTAAACAACTCCACCACTACGGGGCCGTGTACAGTTTCCGGTGCCGTAAATGTACCCGAAAATACTTTAGGGGCAAAGCCGGCGCCCGTAATAACGACAACCAGCAGTAATACCAGCACAACACCCGCCAACAATAATCCTGTACGCACAATAATACCTCTATACTTTTTCCAAACTACAAACTTCCCCAACAGTAGCCTCCGGCCTACGGAACCGGACACAAACCCAGTGCGATCTGCCAGAGAAAAGAAATAACAATCAGACCAAAAACAACGTAATAGAATCCTTTATGCTGTGTGAAGACATCCATGGTATTAACGTGTTGATGCTGAAAGCACTACGATTGTCTGTAGTATAAACGACACGAGCGTTACATGGTTTATGTGTAATCATGTCCCACATTATGCGCAGCAGCACCTCGGCTCTCCCCTGCTGGGGCAACATCACCTGTGTACAACACAGCAATAACATCTACGCTTTATTTCTTATGGAACCGGCAATTGATCCTGTACTGATCGCTGTAATGCGTTTGGCGGAGCATGGTGTGCATACAACCGCTACGCTGGCTGTCAACGGCGCAGTCCTGAGCGGACGCATCATTGGGCAGCAAAGCTACCTCCTTAAAATAAGGAAACAGTTCAATTCGCACGTGCACGAGGAGAACATGCCGGGCCTGCTGGAAATACTTGGCCTCTTTGAAGAAGTGTCAGCTGAAACGGACGAAATGTTTTTGCACCTCGAAGAAGCAGCAATTCTTGATGGCACCCCTGCCCCGCAACGAACCGAAGGCTTTTGGCGGATACGTCTTTCGGAAATTGATGGATTTAGCTTCGGGAAATAGCAGCCGATAACGGAAAGTGCATATTGGCTTTTATCAATTTCTTATTCGCACAAGGTTTATAACGAATGGACGACACTTCCCCCCAGGGCAAGCAACAGTTCAACATACCGTCGTCCGCACGTTCGTTATTGAAAGATGAATTTGCAGACACGTTTAACACCCTGCAGGAGCATTGTGCCTTCCTGGATGAACGCATAGATACCCTGTCGTCAAAACTCGTGTCACTGGAAAAAGTCCTGGCTGAAGAACGTGGTGTACGTACGTCTCTTGAACAGGCACTTGCAGCCGAGAAAGTAAAAACGCGTGCTGCCGAGGAAGTCCGCAGCCAGTTTCTCGACAATATGAGTCATGAGTTGCGCACGCCGTTAAATGGCATCCTGGGCATGACCCAACTGCTCCTCGACATGCCAATCAACTTTGAAATCAAAGATTGCGCGCAATCCATTCATGAGTCCGGACAGCTCCTCGAACATGTCATCAGTCACCTCCTGGACTATTCCCGCTTACTTCAAGGCGATTTCCCCCTGCAGTCTGATACGTTCCATCTGCTTGAGCAAATAGAAGCTGTTGTACAGCAACATGCAATAACAGCTTTCCAAAAAGGCCTGGATCTTGAATTACAGTTGGAAAAAGAACTCCTGTGTGTGATACAGGCCGATCAGCATCGCTTTCGACAGGTGATCACGCTCGTGCTTCAAAACGCCTTAAAGTTCACAGCCAGTGGCCAGGTACAGGTTGCTGCTTGCATACAAGGGGTTGACGACGAGGCCATGTACCATCTCCGCATCACCGACACCGGCATCGGTATTGAGGAGCATTTACTACCGCTTGTTTATGAGCCTTTTTGGCAAGCAGAACGGTCTTATGCCCGCACCTACGGTGGCCTGGGCCTGGGTCTATCCCTTTGTCAGCAACTCGTCCATCACATGGGAGGCAGCATCTCGATGACCAGCCAGCCAGCTGCTGGCACTTCGGTTACTGTGAAGCTACCCATCAACATACTCGAAACCCTGGACGTTAATCCCACATCAGAAACAGCCTCCCTCGGCAGTATTGGATTATACAACCTGCAAAATGGGCACGGCGAAAGCATTGCGAACTACTTGAAGTGGCTCAATCTTGTGCCTTTATGGCTGGATCCTGCAGAATTCGATACCGATACCGCTGCATCTTGTGGCTTGATCATACATCCTTATCAGGGCGATAACAGGGCCTCAGAGGATCCCCTGTGTCAATTCTATAATCAATCGCACACCGCCCCCCCGCCGCTCCGAATGGGCGTGCTCGCACACAAACAGGAAATACCTCGAAAAGAGAAAAAGGCATTTGATCTGTTTATTCAGCAACCCGTTTTGTTCACACAATTGCAGGAGACGCTGGCCTATGCCGGCACCCTCCAGACCAGGCAAAGCACAGCGGCGTATGACGCTCCGGCGCTGACTGGCACGACAGAGGTCCAAAGCATCTTGCTGATTGAACCCAATAAAATCAACCAGAAAATCCTGTCGTACATGCTGCAATCCCTTGATATGCACGTTGATGTGCTCGAAAGCCTCGACCCGTCACAAATTCCTGAAGGACACGACAGCTATCGCGCTGTCCTCATAAATACGATGATTAGCCCAACACCATCGATTGAACTATTACATGAATTGAGCCAACAAAGCAAGTTGCAGGGCATAAGCTGCATCATCGGGATCAGAGGGAAAAATGCAGGGGCAGATCCCGCAACTTTCCTACAAGCCGGCATCAGCAGATTCCTTACCCTGCCAACCAGCATTGATGCGGTCCGCACCCTGATTATGGGAGACTAGGTATTTTCTGAAAAGTAAAAAAGGGAGAGATTCTTCGCATTCGCTCAGGATACAGCTTTGTCTGTTTGACAAAGCCTAATTCACCGGCACCCCATATCTTTGTGTATATTGCTGCCCTCCACCAACAGGCAGTGCGTACAACATGCAAACTTCAACGGTCCCCCCTACCACACCTTCCCGGCTGGCATCATTGGTGTCGCGCTACGGACCCGCGTTATTTATGATCGGCGCAACCATAGGCACCGGTAGCGTCTCATCCCTTGTAGTTGCGGGCGCTGAGCAAGGCACCTCTTTGCTCTGGGCACTTATTCCTTCGTGCTTTTTCTATTGGGCGCTACTTACTAGCATGAGCCGGCTCACCCTTGCGTCCGGACAAACGTTTGTGCAAGCCGTGACCCAACAAATCGGCCGGCCGGCCGGCTTTTACCTCGTGTTGGCGATTGTAATCGGACAGTTTTCGTCTAACATTGGCGTGCTTGGCATCGTCGCGGAAGCTTTTGCGTCATGGATAGACGGCAGCTTTTTGCTCTCGGCCTTTTTCTGGAGCAGCCTGATCTATCTGATGATATTTTTTGGCAAATACAGCCTGTTCGAGAAAATACTGACCGTGTTGGTGACCATTCTTGGCTTCAGTTTCATTGTCAATTTTGCCATAATCAAACCCTCGTTCTCGACCATAGCAAGTGGATTGCTGCCCTCGATGCCAGCAGAAGGTGCGATGGTAGCAGCCGCAATGGTGGGCACTACCCTCGCCGGCAGCATCATGATTATGCGCTCGTATGTGGTCGCTGACAAAGGCTGGACGGTAGCCGACCTCCCTCACGAGCGCAAAGATGCCACGGTCTCTGCAATTTTGATTTTTGTGATTTCAGGCATCATCATGGCCTGTGCAGCCGCGACGCTCTATGCACAGGGCATTCAGGTGGAAAAAGCCATCGACATGGCCTACACGCTCCTCCCGATAGCCGGCTCCTTTGCAGCAACGCTGTTTGTGATAGGCATTGTTGCAGCCGGCCTGTCCTCAGCCTTCCCGAATGCGCTTGTTTCAATCTGGACCATCTCGGATTACTTCAACCTCGGGCGCGACCCGGCACAACTACACTTCAGACTTATTGCGCTTGTGTATTGCGGCGCCGGACTCATCGCACCGCTCGCCGGCGGCCGGCCCGTGCTCATCCAGATTGCCTCTCTAGCCATACAGGCTGTTTTTATGCCCGTGCTGGTACTGTTTATGTGGATGTTGCTCAACCGCAGCAGCATCGTAAAAAACTACACCAATACGCGAACCATGAATGTTATCTTCGGCATTGCATTCCTTTTTACCACCTTCATGGCTATTCAGGGGATCAAAGGGCTCCTTGCGCTCCTGTAAAGACGAGACCTACAGTTTTTTCAAGAAATAGTCCTGATTTAGTGGCCGCAATTTGTTAAAATGCGGCAGACCCGCTAAACCGTTTGAATACAACCAATTATGGCAAAGCAGATAGAAATCCCCAAAGGCCGGCTCTATATGGGCGGTTCGCCTGATAAAGGCATGGAAGAGCCTGTATTTATTAAATCGAGTAACCTGACCACACACGGCGTTATTGTGGGGATGACGGGCTCGGGTAAAACAGGCCTCGGTATCATCCTGCTTGAAGAGTTGCTGCTTTCCGGACGCCCCACGCTCATACTCGATCCGAAAGGCGACATGGGCAATCTCTTGCTTACGTTTCCCAAGCTTTCAGGCGGCGAATTCAAACCGTGGATTAGCGAATCTGAAGCAAAAAAGGAAGGCGTTTCTGTTGATGAACTGGCAGACAAAACGGCCGGCTTTTGGAAAAAAGGGCTCGCCGGCTGGGGTATCACCGAAGATCGCATTGCAGCCCTGCATAAGAAAGCCGATTTCAGTCTGTATACACCAGGCTCAACCGCTGGCATACCACTCAACATTGTAGGATCACTCAAGGCCCCGAAAAAGGCTTCGCACGTAGAGTTGATGCGAGATGAAATTGAAGGGTTTGTAACCAGCCTGCTTGCCCTGGTAGGTGTGCAGGGGGATGCCATTAGCAGCCGTGAGCACATTCTGCTTGCCAATCTCATCGAGCACGCGTGGAAAAACGGCCAGGACCTCGACCTGCCTTCTCTGGTTGGTCAAATCCAGGACCCGCCCCTGCGCAAGCTTGGCGTCATTGACATCGACTCTTTCTTCCCACAGAAAGACCGGCGTAAACTCGCCCTCAAAATTAACGGCCTCCTCGCCTCTCCGTCGTTTGCCACGTGGATGGAAGGGCCGGCACTGGATATCGACAAATTGCTCTATACAGAGGATGGCAAACCCAAAGCAGCCATTCTTTCCATGGCCCATCTGTCAGACGAAGAGCGTCAGTTTGTAGTGACCCTCGTGCTGTCGAAGATGATTACCTGGATGCGGACACAGCCCGGGTCAGACGACCTGAAGGCGCTTATCTATATGGATGAAGTGTTTGGTTTCGTTCCGCCAACCAAAGCACCGCCAAGCAAGAAACCGATTCTGACCATCCTCAAGCAGGCCCGCGCCTTTGGGTTGGGTATGGTGCTGTCTACGCAAAACCCGGTGGATATCGACTACAAAGCCCTGTCGAACACTGGCACCTGGATGATTGGCCGGCTGCAAACAGAGCGCGACAAAGCCCGCCTGATGGACGGCCTCTCAGCAGCCGACGGGGGCACAGACACCAAGGAAATTGAACGCCTCATCAGTGGGCTTGGCAAGCGGCAATTTATGCTGCACTCCACCAAAGGATCAGGCCCCCAGTTGTTTGGTACCCGCTGGGCCATGTCGTACCTGCGTGGCCCTATGACGCGCGATGAAATCAGCAAAATCACGGCTGATGCGCCAGAGCGTAATTACGAACCAGAAGTAGCTACCCTGGCATCAACAGCGGGTAGCGGTGCCTCTGACAGCGCATCTTCTGTGATGCCTGATGTGGCCAAGGGCCGCGCCACCTACTTCCTGCATCCAGCGGCAGACTGGCGCGCGATCAAAGACATTAAGTCGGGCAGCAGAACTTTTGCGCCGGCGGTAGCTGCCCGCGTTAAGTTGCTCTACGATGACACCAAAGCTGACCTCAGGCACACCGAAGAGTGGGAAGCCGTTATCTACCCCCTCTCACAGCAGACCTCAGCTGAGGATGCGGTGCCGGTAGACTATGACGACCGCGACCTGGTACCTGACGCCCCAGACGGCGCCAGCTTTGAAATGCCGGATGCCCCAATCCATACTGTAAGCTATTTCAAGGGCTTGGAGAAAGACCTGAAAGAGTACCTGTACCGGGAGCGCACCGTAACGGTTTATGCCAACAAGCTGCTAAAACTCTATTCTCGTATCGGTGAATCCCGCGAAGCCTTCGAATTGCGGTGCCACAAGGCCGCAGAGAACCTCGAAGACGAAGCGGCGGCCAAGTTGCGCACCAAGTACGAGAAGCGTATCAAGCGCACGTCAGACATGCTGGAGAAAGCAGAAGATCGCCTCGAAGAACTTCGCGTTGATCACAGCTCCCGTAAAACGGACGAACTGCTCTCCGGTGTTGGCTCCGTACTCGGTATGTTTCTGGGTGGCCGGAAAAGCTCCCGCGGCATGGCAGCAGACCTACGCAGGGCATCTTCAAAGCGTAAACAAACGCGAACATCAAGCCAGCGGATGCAATCTGCTTCTAACCGGGTAGAAGAGAAAGCGGAAGAACTGGAGGATCTGGAAAACGAATTGGCAGATGAGTTGCTCGCGCTGGACCTCGAATGGGAAGAAAAAGGCCAGGCTATCGAAGATCTGGAGATCGGCCTTGAAAAGACAGACATCACGATAGATGATGTGGCGCTGGTCTGGGTGCCGGTAAAGGACTAAACAAATCAATCCTTGCGGATTTTTTTGTTTAGCGTTGAAGGTTTAAGGTTGCTGGTTTAAGGTTTTTGAGGCTTTAGATGCAGTACACGACATACACCTTCAACTTTTAACCTTCAACTTTTAACTAAAAAAGGGCTGCTCAAATCGAGCAGCCCTTTTTTAATTTGAACTTGATCGGTATCCACTTACATCGCTAGTGGATATGAGCAGATTTCAGCTTTGGATCCAACTCCAAAATGAGCGTGCAGAGCCGACGCCAGGTTTTGAGATCCTGGCTGATCTCACGCTTCAGTTGCTTGTACGCCGCACGAAGCTCTTTCCACTCGCTGCGATTCGTTTTACGATCAATCGAACGGTATTTCTCGAGCGTGCTTTTTGCATTGGCAATAGAAGCAGTGAGTTTGGCTGAGAGCGTATCAACAACAGAGCTGAACGCCTCTACGTCTACCTCGCGAATCATAGAAAGGTGATGCGTGAGCATCTTACGGTCAGCCTGAACAAGCTTTTTCTTGATCATCAGCGGGTCCGTACGCTTCAAACCAGATGCAAGGCCAAGCTTGCTGAGCGTCCAGATGAGATATTTGGTAGGATCGTACTGGTACCAGCGGATGCCATTGCGATAATCGCTGGCAAACGTATGATGGTAATTGTGATACCCTTCGCCGCTTGTAAGGAACGCAAGGATAAAGTTGTTCACAGCCGAATGCTCACTAGAGTACGGTTTGGAGCCCCACATATGAGCCAGCGAGTTGATGAACCACGTGCAGTGGTGCCCGAGGAAGAGGCGAAGCAAGAATACGAAGACAAAAGATCCGATGTAATCGCCTGTCATCCAGCCCACAAAGAGCACAACGAGGACGTTCACGAGCGTGATCAGCCAGCCAAAGTGCTTGTGCTGAAAAATTAATAGCTTGTCGTTTTTCAGATCGCCGAGGAAACGGTCATCAAACGGCTCGCCGTGTTTGAACATCCATAAGAGATGTGATTGCCAAAAGCCCTGCGGCGTACCGTAAGGGTCGCGCTCGCCATCGATGTAGGTATGATGCAGGCGGTGGTCAAAACACCAGCGCAATACACTCCCCTGTACCGCCAGGGTACCAAAAAACAACAAACCCCACTCAACAGGCTTCTTGGCCTTAAAGGTACGGTGTGAGTAATACCTGTGGTAGCCGGCGGTAATACTGATTAGCGTTTGAACTATTTCACTATTCACCATTTTCAATCAAAGCAAACCAGACAGATATCGATGAAAAAGAAATGTTTATTAAAACACATTAACTGTACATGACAAGTAACAACATGAGATTGTAATTTTAAACATTGATATTGAGAGAGAAGTAACAGACTCACTTTTTTTGTCCCGTTTTGACTTGGGCATCCTTTTCTGTTGTTATCAGAACTTTAGCTGTTATAGGAGGAATACTTTACTTTAATGTGGTCTCAAGGCGATGTTGATGGTCGCTCCACTCAAGTGGCAGCGAAGCAAGCAAGGCGATGAATGACGACTGGCAGTGCTATGCATGCATTAGCCTGACAAATCAACACAACCAGCAAAGTCCCTACTTTTTCGTAATAATTTGTGGAGCAAACGTCATTTACACTTCACACAGCAGAGATTTCAATGACAGGGGTAAGCGTGCTAGAAGAATGCGAAAAAATTAAATAGAAATGCAAGCCTATTCTAAACAACTCATGTGGTA